>CALBJK010000037.1 GCA_937892695.1 uncultured Prevotella sp. | reverse complement strand
AACCGGGGATGGGGCACTGTGTAGTTACTACAGTCTTAAATGAAAGAGCCGTGACAGGATAAGATTTAGCTTGTTAAAACTGAGATAAAATATTTCAATTGCGAACAATTTGGAACTTATCGTGTAACAAGTATTCTATCAAGTGCAGTTCACCGATAGAACCTTTCAATTATTGAATGCTATTTAACCGAATAATAATCGCTCTTGTATTTTTGACGATGTATATCTGTTTGGTAGCCGCCCATCTGGCGCGTCTACCAAACGGAATACTATTCGTAAGATTAAAATTCGAATTTTCTGATTGAGCTACAATAAAAAAGAGGACACGTCATCAACGTGTCCTCTTTTTTATTGTTAAAGTGTTACAACTTTATGCTTCGGCGGGTTTCTCCTCAGCTGTTGCAGCAGCTTTGTTCTCTTCGTTCGCAGCGGCAGCTTCAGCAGCGGCTTTTGCGGCAGCTTCTGCCTTGGCAGCAGCTTCAGCAGCTTTCTTTTCTGCTACTTTCTTAGCAATAGTCTCGTTGACTTTCTTTTCTGCTTCAAGTTCTTTTGCTACAGCTTCTTTCTTGGCCTTTTCTTCGTTGCTACGTACAGCGTCGAGACCCTTCTGTTTGTTTTCTTTCCAAATATTAAACTTCTGCTGAGCAGCTGCATCGTCAAATGCGCCCTTCTTTACACCACCACGAAGATGTTTCATGAGATAAACACCTTCACCTTTGAGGATGTTACGAACTGTGTCTGTAGGCTGTGCACCTGTTTCAACCCAGTAAAGTGCGCGATCGAAATTCAAATCTACGGTAGCTGGATTGGTGTTAGGATTGTAAGTACCAATCTTCTCAGTAAATCTACCATCGCGTGGTGCTCTTGAATCAGCGATAACGATACGATAGAAGGCATAGCCTTTGCGTCCGCCGCGCTGTAATCTGATTTTTGTTGCCATTTTATTTATTTTTGAGGTTTGAATTATTGCCGCCAACTCGTGGCAGCGACTGCAAAGGTACTACATTTTTATAAATTAATCGTATTTTTCAATGCCTTATTTTTTGATGTTTGTACATTAACATTAATTATTGATAAGTTCGCTACTTTTGTTTCATAAAATCATTTCTTTTACTTATCTTTGCCTATAGAATCTGTCATACAATATGAAATTTGTTCACAGTCGCTCCATTTAACCAGAATATTTACCGCTTAAATAATTTTTTATGAGACTTTTATATGCATCTATTTTAAATTTGTGTGTTTTATATTTAGTTTCTGCATGTGAAAAACCATTTGTTTCAAGTGAAACAAGTGATGATGATTCGGAGACTGTGATTGATGGAGTGCGCGTTTCTTTTTGTATAGACGATGTTGAAAAAACGTTCTTTTCAAATAGGAAAAATATAAGTCGGGCAGAATCCGACGTAAAGAATGTTTGTTCGAAATTGAATTTCGCATTATTCCAAGGTGAACTGAAAGTGAAAACGATAAATCAGGATGTCTCAGATAAAAGTTTTGGAAACGTTTCTGTCGTACTTTCTAAAGGGGAATATACTGTCGTAGTCGTCGCACATAATGGTGAAGGATATGCGACGATTTCCTCACCTGATGAAATAAAATTTAAAGACAACAAACTTACAGACACCTTTTTATATTGTGGAAATATTGATGTAAAAAAAGATGGGGAATATAAATTGCGTCTTGAAAGAGTTGTCTCCAAGATACGCTTTGTAATAAATGACCATACTCCTGCTGATGTGAAAAGGATGAAGTTTTATTATACTGGAGGTAGCAGCACTCTTAACGCTAAGAATGGGACCGGGGCTGTTAATTCACGACAAACAGAGATATTTGATGTAGATAAACAGGCTTATTCAACTTCGTCTGTTTACGAAATTTATACTTTCCCTCATAGTGACGGAAGAAAGGCGAAACTAACAGTCACGGCTTTAGACGAGAGCGGAAATAATGTGGCAGAACGTATATTTGAAAACGTGGAAGTGAATGTGAATGTAATAACACATTATAAAGGTGACTTTTTCGATGGTTCTGCAGGTGATGGTAGGGCCTTCTCTTTTGTCTTAGATGATGAATGGGGTGGAGAAGAGACGTATGAGTATTAATTTTTTTGCGTCAGTTAACAACGCACAACAATGTTTTATGTTTTATATTTTGTGTGCTTTTGCGTATTGATAATAGTTATCCGGTGAGATGTTTTGTGGAAAAAAATCCGCAAGAACATCCCCTGCTTCCTTGATGTTCAATGCGCATGCCTTATGCAGGTAGTGAAGAAACTCATCATATTTCCCGATCCGTAGAGAGCTGGCCGCCATATAAGAATATCCGTCAGTCCAATTTTCAGATAAAAAAGGTTCAATCTTTTTAAATAAGTTGTAGGCTGCTCTATAGTATTCGCAGTCATACATTGAGACCATGATGCGGAGGTATATTATCAACGAATTTGCAGAAGTCAATACTGCAAGACGAAAATAATCACGCGCTTCTTCCGCACGATTGTTTTCGAGCAAGATATGTCCATGTAAAACCATGATTTCGCTCTTGTTACTGCCTTCAGCCAGTTCGGCTTTGTCTGCATATTTGATAGCTTCGTCTACTTGATTCATATAAGAGAGCATGAAGGCTTGTTCCTGATAAATCTCCAGTAAGTTTTTTGAATCGGCTTTGGCCATTTTTTCTGCAATTTTATATTGCTGAATCGCCTCCTGAGGTCTATTAAGATTTGCGAGCGTATTGCCCAACAGCAAATATCCAGTATCCTCTTTAGGACAAAGCCTAATGAAACGTCTGTAAAAATCATGGGCTTTGTCATATTGTCCAAGTCTAAACAAGCAGTTCGCTTTGTTTAGAGTGGCTTCATCGTCGTTCGGGTCAATGGCTATGGCAAACTCGCTGCTTGTCATAGAATCATTTATCTTGTCTTGCATCCATTGGCTTGAAGCCAAGCCGTTCCATAGAGAAGGGGAGTAAGGATTTTCGTCAAGAAGACTGGAGAAGATTTTTTCGCTTTTTGTATATTCTCCTTTGCCGAGAGCAATACGTCCTTTCAGCTCCTTGTAGTCTATAAGACTATCATCGTCTGACATATTAAGCCATTGTTCTGCTTTTTCAATAATGTCGTAATCGGCAAAGATTGTTGCAACATCAATAACAAAATCGCACCGATTGACTTCATCCATGTCTGACAATTTATCCAGTAGAAACTTGTTGGCTTCTTCCGTATGTTTGTCAATAATCATAATTTCGGCTTGAATATAATAATATTCATAGTCTGTCTTATCCGTCACCAGGGAGGCATATTGTTTTGCTTTCAGTGTGTCTCGGTCGTCGATTAAGGCCATGCGGGCTTTAAACAGCAGGGGAGCCGATGCCCCTGGGAAAATGCTAATTGCGTAATCTGTTACCTCGACGGCTTTACCGATATTACCGTTGTTATAATAGTATTCGGCAATATCAGTAAAGTCTTCGGAATCAAAATATATGTGGCGGTGCTGTAAAAGAGCCTCCTCATATTTTCTTACGTTTTCCTTTATTTTATTTTTGTTAAAAGTATTGTCGTAAGATTTCATTTCGTTCTATTATCCCCTGACACTTTTTTAGACCAAGTGTCTTTAAGTCCAACAGTCTTGTTGAATATCAGGTTGTCGGGTGTAGAGTCTGGATCGGCCATGAAGTATCCAATGCGCTGGAATTGCAGGTATTCACCAGGCTTCTTGCCTGCTGCGTAATCTTCTATGTAACAGTTTTCAATTACATTCATACTGTCAGGATTGAGTAATTCACGGAAATCACGCTCATCAGCTGCAGGATTCTCCACAGAGAACAGACGGTCGTATATCCGGATGCTAGCTTTATGGCAGTGTTCGGCTGATACCCAATGGAGAGTACCCTTTACCTTACGATTGGCACCTTCAAGGCCGCTCTTGCTTGTTGGGTCATATTCGGCTTGTATTTCGGTTATATTGCCATTTGCATCTTTGGTGAATCCGGTACATTTTACGATATAAGCATTTTTCAACCTTACTTCTTTCCCTGGAGTCATTCTGAAAAACTTTTTCGGGGCATCTTCCATGAAGTCATCACGCTCAATCCAGAGATTTCTGGTGAATGTAATGGTGTGTGTACCGTCAGCTTCGTTCTCCGGATTGTTGATTGCCTCCATTTCTTCAGATTTTCCTTCTGGATAGTTGGTGATAACAAGTTTGACAGGGTTGATGACAGCAGAGACGCGTATAGCGCGTTTATTAAGGTCTTCTCTTACTGCAGCTTCAAGCAAAGCGACATCATTTAGCGCATCAAACTTTGTGTAACCAATTGAATCAATGAATCGACGGATGCTTTCGGGAGAATAACCTCTACGTCGCATACCACACAGAGTTGGCATACGAGGGTCATCCCAACCAGACACTTTTCCTTCCTGTACAAGAGCGAGCAGTTTGCGCTTGCTCATGACTGTATAAGTCAGATTTAGACGATTGAATTCTATTTGTCGAGGGCGGAAATCGTTTATGTTTTCTGTCTCACCGTTTTTTTCTTTTAAAAAGTCGATGAATTTATCGTATAAAGGGCGATGAGGAACAAATTCAAGCGTACATATTGAATGTGTAACACCTTCAAAATAGTCGCTTTGACCATGAGCAAAATCATACATAGGATAGGCATGCCATTTTGTGCCGGTGCGATGATGTGGCGTATGTATGATACGGTACATAATCGGATCACGGAAGTGCATGTTAGGATTTGACATGTCAAGCTTAGCTCTCAACACCATACTTCCTTCTACAGCCTCAGGGGTGTTCATCTTCTTGAATAGTTCAAGGTTTTCCTTTATTAGGCGGTCTCTGTATGGGGAAGGCACACCAGGTGTTGTCGGTGTTCCTTTTTGTTCAGCGATTTGCTCGGATGTCTGTTCGTCGATATAGGCATGTCCGTTTTCTATCATCCAAATGGCAAAGTCCCATAGCTTTTCGAAATAATCAGAAGCGTAGTAAATATTACCCCATTTGAATCCAAGCCATTTTATGTCGTTGAGTATATTTTCAACGTATTCGTTGTTCTCTTTACTCGGATTAGTGTCGTCAAAGCGCAGGTTACATACACCATTATATTTTTCTGCTACACCGAAATCCATGCATATTGCCTTGGCGTGGCCAATGTGCAAATAGCCATTCGGCTCTGGAGGAAAGCGAGTTTGTATACGGCCACCATTCTTTCCTTCTGCCAAGTCCTGTTCAACCATCTGCTCAACAAAGCTGATGTTTTTCTTGCCTTCTTCTGGTCTTCCTTCTTTTTCTGACATATCTGTGTCCTTTTTACATTTCCAATATGAATGCAAAGGTACATAAAAAATCAGATTTTCTACTTTCGTTGTAAAAGAAAGAAACTGTAATATGTTTTTTATTTTGAAAAAGATAACAATTGATGAAGTGATTTGAGGATAAATTTGGTAGTTTTGATTTTTATCATTAATTTAGCAACGTTTTCCATTTGTTTTAATTTCGAGCTTAGAATGGATATTTTAATTATTAATAATATAGTATGTAATGAAAATTGATTTGAAAACATTTTGTGAGATTAATAGACCCATATATTTGCTTGAAGAAAGCAAACTAAGGCGTAATCTTTCTATTATACATGGAATAGCTGAACGTACTGGGGTTAATATTATATTGGCATTTAAGGCTTACGCATTGTGGAAGACATTTCCAATATTCAGAGAATACATTAATTCTACAACGGCAAGCTCTCTGGCAGAAGCTAGAATGGCTGTTGAAAAGTTCGGTGCTAAGGCTCATACCTATTCGCCAGCTTATACGGATTATGAAATTGAAGAAATAGCAAAATATTCAAGCCACCTTACATTTAACTCCTTGTCGCAGTACGAACGTCTACATGTTAAAGCAAAAATTGCAAATCCCCAAATAAGCTTCGGACTGCGGGTCAATCCTGGTTATTCGGAAGTGTCAACAGCTCTTTATAATCCTTGTGCGCCAGGTTCGCGTTTCGGCGTGAGACAAGAAAAGCTTCCTGCTGAACTACCTTCTGATATTGAAGGCTTCCATTGCCATTGCCATTGCGAAAGTGGTGCAGATGTGTTCCAACGTACCTTATTACATATAGAAAAACAGTTTGAACCTTGGTTTCCAAAATTGAAATGGATTAATTTTGGAGGAGGCCACCTTATGACCCGTAAGGGATATGATGTGCATCTTCTTGAAAGTCTTTTGAAAGAATTCAGCATGCGACATCCGAACCTTAAAATTATTCTTGAACCAGGAAGTGCTTTTGCATGGCAGACAGGTTCTCTTATTTCGCAAGTTGTAGATATAGTTGAGGATTGCGGCATACGGACGGCAATCTTGAATGTTAGTTTTACTTGTCACATGCCCGACTGTCTAGAAATGCCATACATGCCTAATGTTCGTGGGGCAGTAGTGGCGG
>CALBJK010000036.1 GCA_937892695.1 uncultured Prevotella sp. | reverse complement strand
CGTGCGACCTCCAGGTTATGAGCCTGGCGAGCTACCAACTGCTCCACTCCGCGATATTATTACCTTAACTGCTCCTCTTTTCCGATTTGCGTTTGCAAAGGTACTGCTTTTGATTGAATTATGCAAATATTCAAACATTTATTTTTCCCGTTTTCCCACAAAAAAACGTTGCGGTTCTATTTGGACACCTTAGAAAAATGTAAATACATGATGCGAACTCCAAAATTATTTCATTCCAGTACAATACAGTTTCGGGAGTTTTTAAGAGTTACATTATCTGTTGTATTTCTTTCAGTCCGTCTACTTTTTTTAGTTTGTTCATTATCGTCTTCATCTCGTCGCGGTTGTGTACCCGTAACTCTATTGAACCGTCGAATATGCCTTCTTCACTTGATATTGTTATCTTATGAATGTTCAGGTCAAGTTTTTTTGACAGCACTTCAGAAACATCGTACAGCATACCTTTACGGTCGATGCCTCTTATTTCGATGGTCGCGTCGAAGAACATTTTTCCGTGCATGTCCCATTTAGCGTCAAGAATGCGGTTGCCATAGCCTGATTTCAGTTTTGCCGCAACTTTACATTCCCGCTTATGAATTTCGATGCGGTTCTTGTTGTCAATATATCCGAGCACGTCGTCGCCTGGAATCGGGTGGCAGCATTCTGGGAAAAGATACGTGTCAATCGTGTCTTCTGAGATAATGACAGGTTTCTTTTTGTTGAAGCCTTTTCCTACAATGAAGAGAGCTTTCTCCTTTAGTTTATTTTCTGTTCCTAAGAATGGTACGAATCTGCGCCATCCATTGTAGATATCTTTTTTTCTGGGTTTCTCTTTAAGCTCTTCCAGATCCTTTTCTCCCAGAATGATAGTACGTTCTCCGATTTTCTGAAGAAGGTCGTCTGGCTTTTCGGCTTCGTGAAGGTCGCATAGCTTGTTGACAATAGTCGATGTCATTTCCATGCTGTTGTCGTCAAGCCACTGTTTCAGTATGTCTTCGCCTTTTTTTTGTATGTCCCGGCTGGCACGTCTTAATATAGATTGTATCTTGCCTTTTGCCTTTGCCGTCGATACGAAATTCACCCATGTAGGCTGTACCGTCTGCGACTTTGAGGTAAGCACCTCTACTTGGTCGCCGCTTTGCAGTTTATGGCTGACAGGTACGAGCTTGTGGTTTACTTTTGCTCCGATACAATGACTGCCTAAGTAAGTATGGATTGAGAATGCGAAGTCTAGTGCGGTACTTCCGGTTGGCATAGTCTTTATTTCTCCTTTAGGAGTGAATACGAATATCTCGCTTGCAAATAGGCTGAGCTTGATGGTGTCGAGGAAATCCATCGCGTCGGGCTGCGGGTCGTCTAGGATTTCCTTTATGGTGCTGAGCCAGTTGTTCAGCTCGCTGTCGTCGTCGATAATCTCGTTGTCGCCTTCCTTGTACTTCCAATGTGCGGCAAATCCCTGTTCGGCCACTTCGTCCATACGGTCGGAACGAATCTGCACTTCAATCCATTTTCCCTGTTTGGACATCAGCGTGACGTGGAGAGCCTGATAACCGTTGGCTTTGGGATGGTTAATCCAGTCGCGCAGTCTGTCGGGATGCGACTTGTAAATCTTGTTTATAGCGACATAGATTTGGAAGCATTCGTTAATCTCTTCGCTTCTTACCTTGGGCGTATAGATGATGCGGACAGCAAGAATGTCGTATATTTCTTCGAAAGAGACATGCTTGTTCTGCATCTTGTTCCAGATGGAGTAGGGACTTTTCACCCTTGCCTTAATCTCATATTTTATGCCCATATCGTCGAGGGCTTTGCGTATGGGAGTAGTGAAAAGGTTGAAAAGCGTGTCGCGTGAGGCTTGTGTCGAAGCAAGTTTCTTTTCTATCGAAGCATACTCTTCCGGATGTTCGTACTTGAAGCTGAGGTCTTCGAGTTCGGTTTTTATCTTGTTCAGCCCCAGACGGTTGGCCAGAGGTGCATAGATGTACAATGTCTCGCCGGCTATCTTGTATTGCTTGTTTGGCGGTTGACTTGCGAGAGTGCGCATATTGTGCAGTCGGTCGCAAATCTTTATAAGGATGACCCTTATGTCGTCACTCATCATCAGCAGCAGCTTCTTGAAGTTTTCAGCTTGCGCAGAGGCGTGTTCGCCGAATATCCCTCCCGAAATCTTAGTCAGTCCGTCTACAATCTGGGCTATTTTCGACCCGAAGATGTTTTCGATGTCTTCGACGGTGTAGTCGGTGTCTTCAACTACATCGTGAAGCAAGGCAGAGCAGATACTCGTCGATCCCAGTCCCATTTCTTCGCACGCTATCTGTGCCACGGCGATGGGGTGCATGATATACGGCTCACCCGAAAGCCTTCTCACGCCCTTGTGGGCCTGACGTGCAAAGTTGAAGGCTTTGGTGATGATGTCTATCTTCTTGCGGTGACGGCTTGCTTGATAGGTGTCGAGCAGATGCAGGAACGCATCGTCCACCATTTTTTCTTCTGCGGCTTCTTTAGAAATCGCATTCGCGTCATTGCCGTTCTTTAAGTTCTGGTCATCCATGTGCCGGTTTCCTGTTTTTATGATAAGCAGCAAATGTTGAAGGTAAAGAATGCTTTATCTTACCTTGATTTTCTTTCCAGCTCTGATGCTGTTGCCACTTATTTTGTTGAGTCTTTTAAGCTTTTTGACCGTTGTTCCGTTGCGTTCAGCTATCTCCGACAGAGTGTCGCCTTGCCTGATGGTTACGTTCTTGCTGCTTCGTCGGCTGCTTCTTGAGCTACGGCTCTTGCTGCTTCGTCGGCTGTTTCTTGAACTACGGCTTCTTCTCGATGTTTTCTTAGAAGGCTTGTAGGCCGGTGCGTCGTCGTTCACTTCTACTACCGACCGCTTGTTCAGCAGTTCGTCGGCATTGTAGGCGTAGATGGAGTCTTCGTTGTCGATGAACTTGTTTATCACCGTTGCCGGCAATCTTAGGGTCGAAGCCTTAGTGCTGCCATTGACGATGTTGCGTCGGTATTGCGGATTGAGGTCCTTCAGCTCCTCAACGCTTATGCCTAGTACCCCTGCTATTTGTTCGAAATGTACGTCGCGGTTT
>CALBJK010000035.1 GCA_937892695.1 uncultured Prevotella sp. | reverse complement strand
TGAAGTCGGTTAGTAAATAACATCATTTAGTGTAAAGTAAATTCAGGCATAGTCACCGCGTTTTGCAAAACGCGGCTTTTCAGCTTCTGAAACGATGCTTATTGCGTTCTGAAATGCCGCATATTGGAGCGTAAAACGCGGCATATTGGAACGCAAAATGCCCCATGTCATAACCTCCTTGATTATCAGCATATTACAAACAGTTTCCAAAACAGTTTGCGCGTGCTTACAGATTGTAAGTGGTCGTTTTCATTTCTTGTGCTTGTTCAGACTGTGATAGTCGCCAGATAGTAACGGATATGTTAAAACATTCCGGCATAAAGTTAATTAAAAATAAAAATAAAGCTTGGCGAAGTGATACCCTTTGGCGACTGACATTATAATAAAAAATAATGCTTAACTTTGCAGACCGATTATTCGGGGATACACTTAGAGTCCCCAGTGCAGAAGTGTTAATAGCGTGCGCCTTTGGCCGGGCGGCGTGGTTAGTGAATCGTCTGCACAAGAAAGAAAACGTTTTTTAGTAGTAAATTTTCAAATTTTAAAATGAACACTTTAAGTTACAAGACTATTTCCGCCAACCAGGAGACTGTTAAGAAGGAGTGGGTAGTCGTAGATGCCACCGATCAGGTCGTTGGCCGTCTCTGCTCCAAAGTCGCAAAGCTGATTCGTGGAAAGTACAAACCCAACTTCACACCCCACGTGGACTGTGGAGACAACGTCATTATCATCAACGCAGCCAAAGTCGTGTTCTCCGGCAAGAAGGAGACCGACAAAATCTACACCCGCTACACTGGTTATCCCGGCGGTCAGCGTTTCAACACTCCTGCCGACCTGCGCAAGCGTAGAGGCGGAATCGACAAAATCATCCGCCACGCCGTCAAAGGCATGCTTCCAAAGGGTCCGCTCGGACGTCACCTGCTGACAAACCTCTACGTCTTCGAGGGCGCAGAGCACGACAAGGACGCTCAGAAGCCCAAGTCAATAGATATTAACCAGTACAAATAATTAGGAAAAGATGGAAATGATAAACGCAATAGGTCGCCGCAAGTGCTCCGTAGCACGTGTCTACCTCACTGAAGGCACCGGTAAGATCACTATCAACAAGAAGGACATCACCGAATACTTCCCCTCTGCAATTCTGCAGTATGTTGTGAAGCAGCCTCTGCAGCATCTCGGCGTGGAAGAGAAGTATGACATCAAGGTCAATCTTGACGGCGGAGGCTTCACCGGCCAGAGCCAGGCTCTGCGCATGGCAATAGCACGCGCCCTGGTGAAAATCAATGCCGACGACAAGAAGGCTCTCAAGGACGAAGGCTTCCTCACTCGTGACTCTCGCGCCGTAGAGCGTAAGAAGCCGGGTCAGCCCAAGGCTCGTAAACACTTCCAGTTCAGTAAGCGTTAATCTCCTGAAGGAGAAACTGGACTACAGTTTAGCATCCAAACCCGAGAGACTCCGCTACATCAATATGCAATTAAGTGCCGGGTACCGGCGGTCTGCTCCACATCTGCGGGAGGGCTTATGGCAACGGCATGTAAGAAAAGTGTCGAGGATTACTCACGGGCTGGTTAAACGACTAAAAGGAACGTAAACAATTTAAACAAAGAAAACAAAATGTCAAGAACAACATTTGACCAGTTATTAGAGGCAGGCTGCCACTTCGGCCACCTCCGTCGTAAATGGAACCCCGCCATGGCTCCCTACATCTTCATGGAGCGCAATGGCATCCACATCATAGATTTGCACAAGACCGTAGCCAAGGTCGACGAAGCTGCCGAAGCTCTCAAGCAAATCGCAAAGTCAGGAAAGAAAATCCTGTTCGTCGCTACTAAAAAACAAGCTAAGGACATCATTGCCGAGAAGGCTACCAGTGTCAACATGCCATACGTAATAGAACGTTGGCCGGGCGGTATGCTCACCAACTTCCCCACTATCCGTAAGGCTGTAAAGAAAATGGCGAACATCGACAAGCTGATGAACGACGGAACATACGCCAAGCTCTCTAAGCGCGAGCTGCTTCAGATCACACGCCAGCGCGCAAAGCTGGAGAAGAACCTCGGTTCTATAGCCGACCTGACACGTCTGCCTAGCGCACTGTTCGTTGTCGACGTTATGAAGGAACACATCGCTGTCAAAGAGGCCAACCGTCTGGGCATTCCTGTCTTCGCAATGGTTGACACCAACTCTGATCCGCGCAACATCGACTATGTAATCCCGGCCAACGACGATGCCAAGGACTCTATCGATGTAATCCTTACTGCTTGCTGCTCTGCTATTGCCGAAGGACTGGAAGAGCGCAAGGTGGAGAAAGCTGACGAGAAGGCTGCTGCCGAACAGGCTGAAGAAGCCGGAGAAGGCCGTTCGCGCCGTTCGCGCCGTGCCCGCAAGGATGCTCCTGCCGCAGCTCCCAAGGCTGAGGCTCCTAAAGCCGAAGCTCCCGCAGCAACACCCGAAACCGCAGCTCCTAAAGCTGAGGATGAGGCTCCCGCTGCTGAGTAAGATCCACAGGAATAACAATACAGACAATATGAGAAGGAAGGATCGGCGTCCTCCCTTCTCCCTTTTGTCAAACGCTCTAGGAGAGCCGTTCGTGAGATTTGGAACGACCGCTTAGGGCAAACCATAAAAGAGAATCACAAACCATTTAAATTTCTATAAGACACTATGGCTGTTTCAATTGAAGACATCAAGAAACTTCGCTCCATGACAGGTGCCGGACTGGCTGACGTAAAGAAGGCCCTGACTGAAGCTGAAGGTGATTTCGATAAGGCAAAAGACCTGCTCCGTGAGCGCGGACTGGCTATCGCCGCCAAACGTTCAGACCGTGAGACATCTAACGGATGCGTGCTGGTGAAGAACGTAGACGGATTCGCTGCCATCATCGCCTTGAAGTGCGAAACCGACTTCGTGGCCAACGGAGCCGACTTCGTGAAACTTACTAACGACATTCTCGACGCTGCCATCGCTGCCAAGGCCAAGACCCTCGACGAGGTGAAGGCTCTGAAGCTCGCTGACGGCACCGACGTACAGGCCGCTGTCACACATCGTTCTGGTATCACAGGAGAGAAGATGGAACTTGACGGATACAGCGTACTCGAAGGCGAGAACATCGAGGTGTACGACCACATGGGCAAGCATACTCTCGCCACTATGGTACAGCTCAACGAGAACATGCCTGAGGTAGGCCATAAGATTGCAATGCAGGTTGCTGCAATGAAGCCTATCGCTCTCGACGAGGCTGCTGTGCCTCAGGAGGTTAAGGATAAAGAGTTTCAGGTAGCTGTTGAGAAGACCAAAGAAGAGCAGGTAGAAAAGGCCGTGGAAGCCGCCCTGAAGAAAGCCGGACTAAACCCCAACCACTTCGACAGCGAAGAGCATATCGAGTCGAACATCGGCAAGGGATGGATCACCCGCGAAGAGGCTGACAAGGGTCTCGAAATAAAGAAGACCGTAGCTGCTGAGAAGGCTGCCAACCTTAACGAGAACATGATTCAGAACATCGCTAAAGGCCGTCTGGGCAAGTTCCTTAAGGAGAACTGTCTGACCGATCAGGAATTCCAGTTCGGTGAGGACGGTAAGGAGAGCGTAGCCGAATATCTGAAGAAGCAAGATAAGAACCTGAAGATTGTGGCTTACAGACGCTTCACACTCGCTGCCGAATAAGCGAATAAGAATTTTAAACAGATAAGGCGGATGGGGCTTTACCATGTCGTGTTACGTGCTTACGTCACGACGGGATGGGTGACAGCCGTCATATAGTATAAGGCTTCTGCTTCCAATGAGGAAACAGAAGCCTTTCGCTTTTCCAATCTTGCTGCTTTGACATTACCGTAAACGGTAGCAATCGACTAAATAATTATAAAATGAAGATTTTTGCTGTAGGAATGAATTACATCCGACACAATAAAGAGTTGGATGGCGCGTTATATAAACCAGAGGAACCGGTCATTTTCATGAAACCTGATTCGGCTGTGCTCAACAATCACAAGCCTTTCTTCATCCCCGACTTTATGGGGCGCATCGAGTATGAAACGGAGCTTGTAGTGCGGTTCTGCCGTTTGGGCAAGACTATTTCAAGGCAGTTTGCTCATCGCTATTACGATGCTGTGACTGTAGGAATAGACTTCACGGCGCGCGAGATGCAGCATCGGTTGCGCCAGACCGGTCAGCCTTGGGAGATAAGCAAGGACTTCGACGGGTCGGCTGCGCTCGGCGAGTGGGTCAGTCTCGACAAGTTTCGCGACATACAGGCCTTGCACTTCCGTCTTGACATCAATGGTAAGACTGTCCAGGAAGGATGTTCGAGCGACATGCTTTATACTGTGGACGAACTTGTCGAATACATAAGCCGCTTCTTTACCATAAAGACAGGAGACATCCTTTTCACAGGGACTCCGGTCGGAGTGGGGCCGGTACAAGAGGACGACCGTCTGGAAGGATGGATTGAAGACCGCAAGGTACTGTCTTTTAATTGTAAATAATCTTATGAATAAGAACCTTCGATACATAATCATAGCTTTGCTGATGGCAGTCGTTCCCTTGACTGCTGGAGCGCAGAAGTTCTTCAACCTCACTGCAGACGAGGTGAAGACAGATTCTGTATTGCCTCATTTCAGCTATACCGAACCTCTTGGCGGCGATTATCGCGACTCTGTTTACACGGTAACAATAGACTATCCCGAGTTTGTGGACATGCCCGCTGCCCAGATAGAACGGTACAAGGCTCTGTCTGAAGAGTTTCCTCCGGCTATGCCGGTGGTGGACAGCCGCATTGTCTTCGACCGCAAACGGCCGTCGCTTGTCGCCGGATTCTGTCCGGTGGTGTATCGGGAGGGTCGCTACAGGCTGCTCGTCAGCTTCAAACTTACGCGTACTGCCAAGGCCGGTAATGGTGCAAACCGTGCGCTGAAAGCCGGCAAGGTTGCATCGGCAACGTCTGCCGGACGATATGCCGACCATTCTGTGCTCGCTTCGGGACGATGGGCGAAGATTCGCGTGCCGTCGACAGGAGTGTATGAGTTGACGGCTGCGCTCGCCCGGCAGGCAGGCTTCTCCGACTTGTCTAAGGTGAAAATATATGGTTACGGCGGCAACTTGAAACCCGAAAAGCTTTCCGAAGAAGACATAGTAGCCCACGACGACCTCAAAGAAGTGCCTACATGCGAGGCCGGAGGCCGCCTTCTGTTCTATGCACTCGGACCGGTTTCGTGGAGTGGTAACACCGCCACCCGCCGCACCCGTAATCCTTATTCGGACTATGGATACTATTTCATCACTGAAAGTGACGAAACTCCGGCCACGGTCGATTCGGCCGCTTTTATCTCTTCATTCTATCCTTCGGCCGACTTTTATCATTCCCTTTATGAGAAAGACGGCTATTCGTGGTATCACGGCGGCCGCAATCTGTTCGACCCTACGCCCATAACAGCTTCGTCACCCCAGACCGTCACCATCGCAGGAAACAGCAATGCTACGTCGGCCAAACTCTCGGTGAATGTGTCGGCAGGTGCAGCCGCGTCGGTCAAAGTTGAGCTTAACGGCCGCGAACTCGGCACTCTCAACATCCAGCTCGGTTCATACGACAAGGGCAACGATGCCGGAGCTACTTACGATGTGAGCGACCTGCAGCCTACGGATACTGTGAAGTTCACCCTCGTCTCAGGTCAGTCGGCGCGTCTCGACTATGTGTCTATGGCATGGAACAAACCGTTTCCTGCCCCTTCTCTAACGTCACAGTTTCCTGTTCCGCAATACGTCTATAACATAACAAACCAAGACCATCATTCCGACGGAGCCGCCGACATGGTTATAATAATACCTACGTCGCAGAAACTCCTTGCCCAGGCCACACGTCTTAAAGAACTGCACGAGACGCAGGACGGCATGAGAGTGCGTATTGTACCGGCTGACGAACTGTACAACGAGTTCTCCAGCGGCACACCCGATGCCTCGGCCTATCGCGGATACATGAAGATGCTCTACGACCGTGCCCAGAACGAATCCGACATGCCAAAGTATCTTGTGCTTTTCGGCGACTGCGTGTGGGACAACCGTCTGCTCACTTCCGAATGTAGCAACCTCAATGCCGACGACCTTCTGCTTTGCTTTGAAAGCGAAAACTCGTTCAGTGAGATTAATTGTTATGTCGATGACGGCTACTACTGTATGCTCGACGACGGCGAGGGAGTCAGTCCGCTTTATCCTGACAAGCTCGACGTAGCGGTAGGGCGGTTCCCTGTTACGACGGCAGACGAAGCCAAGATCATGATGGACAAGACCATCGACTACGCCGAAAACAAAAATGCAGGGTCATGGCAGAACATGCTTGTGTTTATGGGCGACGACGGCAACGACAATCTGCACATGCGCGATGTCGACGCCGCCGCCGAAGACATAGCCTCGCGCTATCCTGGCTTTGTGATAAAGAAGGTGATGTGGGACGCTTACAAGCGCGAGACATCGGCTACGGGCAACACCTATCCGGATGCTTCGAGGCAGATAAAGCAATACCAGTCTGACGGTGCGCTCATTATGGACTATGCCGGTCATGGAGCGGCTTATCAGATATCTCACGAGTCCGTGTTGCGACTGACCGACTTTGAGAACTTCACCAACACCAACATGCCCCTATGGATTACCGCTTCGTGCGACATTATGCCGTTCGATGGCGTAACCCCCACTATAGGCGAAGCGGCGGTACTCAATCCGAAAGGCGGGTCAATGGCGTTCTTCGGTACTACGCGCACCGTTTATGCATACCATAACAAACCTACGAACATGTCATTCCTCCAGAATATCCTGAAGATTGTTGACGGTCGGCCACAGACTATCGGCGAGGCCCAGCGCATAGCCAAGAATGCAGAAGGAACATCGAGCAGCTCGGCTCTTAACAATCTTCAGTACTCTCTGCTGGGCGACCCAGCCTTATCGCTAAATCTCCCCACAATGAAGGCTGTCATCGATTCGGTGAACGGAGTCGCCACATCGTCGGGGCGGCTGGCCGACGTCAAGGCGGGCAGTATAATGCGCATAAAGGGACATGTCGAGGGTGGTGACGGATTCTGCGGTGTGGCTTCGGCTACAGTGCGCGACAGCCAGGAACTTGTGACATGTCTTTGGAACGAGAGGAACGATTCGGACGGGCCAGACAAGCCGTTTACTTACAACGACCGTCCCGGCACTTTATATAACGGACGTGACAGCATTTCGAACGGTAAGTTCGAATTCACGTTTGCCGTTCCAAAAGACATCAGCTACTCCGGAAATACAGGCATGATAAACGTTTATGCTGTAAGCAACGACCATAAACTCATGGCCAACGGCTATGACGGCAGCTTCACCGTCGGAGGAAGCGAGCTTGCCGGCAACGATTCGATAGGCCCGTCAGTGTATTGTTATCTCAATTCGCCGTCGTTTGTAGACGGAGGCAAGGTCAACACCACACCATACTTTGTGGCTCAGATAACCGACAAGGACGGAATAAACGCCACGTCTAACGGTATCGGTCACGACATGGTGCTCACCATCGACGGCGACATGTCCAAGACGTATGTGCTGAACAACAACTTCAGCTACGACTTCGGGTCGTACACGAAAGGCTCGACGTTCTACAGCATACCTGAGCTGGACGAAGGCGACCACCGCCTGACGTTCAGAGTGTGGGACATACTAAACAATCCGTCTACTACAGTGCTCACTTTTAAAGTTGAAAAGTCGCTGCGGCCTTCATTCACAATCGGTGCGACCGCAAACCCAGCCACCAGCTCTACGACATTCATAATCAATCACGACCGCATAGGATGCGAGATGGATGTCGAGATAACCGTGGCCGACCTTGTGGGGCGTGTGCTGTGGCATCATAGCGAGAGCGGAGTGTCTACCGGAAGTGCCTACACTGTCGACTGGGACCTGACCACTGACAGCGGATACAAACTGCCTGCCGGAGTGTACATCTACAAGGTCACCACTACCACCGACGGCGTATCAGGAAAGCCAAAAGCCAAGAAACTTATCATAACCAACAATAATTGAAAGAGCACGGCGTTATTGTAATTGTACATTATCCGACAAAAAGAATGAAATATAACATAAAATTGCTCTCAATAGGTCTTGCTGCCGCTACGGCACTTCCTTCTGTAGCCCAAGACAAGAAAAACATGTTCAACCCGGTAAACACTTCGGTTACGTCGCAGACCATTGCGCCCGATGCCCGTGCTGCGGGACTTGGCGATGCCGGTGCGGCAACAGACCCTGATGTAGTGTCGCAGTACTGGAATCCGGCAAAATATCCTTTCGCCATCTCGCGTTCCGGTGTGGCTCTGAACTATACTCCGTGGCTGCGTCAGCTTGTCAACGACATGGACTTGGCCTATCTGGTAGGCTATTACCGCATAGGCGACTACTCGGCCGTGTCGGCTTCGCTGCGCTATTTCTCGCTCGGCGAGGTTATGATGAACGAAGGCGGCTCTACCAGTACCGACCAGCCTGGCATGACCATCAATCCTTACGAGATGTCGTTTGATGCTGCCTATTCGCTCATGCTCAGCGAGAAGTTTTCCATTGCAGCTGCCGTCAGATGGATTTATTCGGACCTTACCTACGATTACACCGACGACACCACGCCCGGAAGCGCGTTTGCAGCCGACATAGCCTGCTACTACCAGAACTATGTCAATTTCGGCGAACGCGAATGCCAGCTCGGACTCGGACTGAACATTTCAAATATAGGAAGTAAAATCTCGTTCGGGGGCGACGATAACAGTGAGTTCATACCTACCAACATGCGTCTGGGCGCGTCTCTGATGGTGCCAATCGACGAGTATAACCGTTTCACCATCACTGCAGATGCCAACAAGTTGCTCGTGCCCACTTACCCTAAGCAAGACACAGGAGAAAGCGATGAAGACTATCAGCGGCGTTTGCAGAAAGATTACTATGACGTGTCGAGCATAAGCGGTATTTTCAAGAGTTTCAACGATGCTCCGAACGGTTTCAAGGAAGAACTGCAAGAAGTGCAATGGAGTGTCGGCGGCGAATATGTCTATCACGACCAGTTTGCCGTGCGTGCCGGTTACCACCACGAGTCTGAGAATAAGGGTAACCGTAAGTATTTCACCGTCGGTGCCGGATTCAAGATGAGCGTCTTCTCGCTCGATGCCGCTTATGTGATAGCTACAGCCAAAAGCAACCCTCTTGACCAGACTCTTCGTTTCACGCTCAGTTTCGACATGGACGGGATAAAGGATTTGTTCAGAAGATAACGGCTATGCCGGTAGATAAGTATTGATCACCAATTGATAAGCACTGATTTTTATGACTTTTCGTGTAGGCTTTGGTTTCGACGTACACAGGCTCGTAGAAGGCCGCGAGTTATGGCTCGGCGGCATAAGGATAGATAACCCGGTAGGATTGCTCGGTCACAGCGATGCCGACGTACTTATTCATGCCATCTGCGATGCCATGCTTGGCGCAGCCAATATGCGTGACATAGGCTATCATTTCCCAGATACTGCAAAAGAAACGCTCAATGTAGACAGTAAGATTCTTTTGCGCAAGACAGTCGCCATCATTGCGACAAAGGGTTATCGTCTGGGCAATCTCGACGCCACCGTGTGCGCCGAACGTCCGAAGCTCAATCCACACATTCCCGCAATGCAGCGATGTCTGGCCGAAGTCATCGGTACCGACATTGACAACATTTCCGTTAAGGCCACTACTACCGAACATCTGGGATTCACAGGCCGAGAGGAAGGCATGTCAGCCTACGCTACCGTTTTGCTGGAGAAAGACTGACTTTCCATATATTCAGTGTGTAGGCAGCAGCCTTCTTTTTTGATTTATGTCAAAAAAGAAGGCTGTTTCATTAATAATCTTATAATTCTGTTTGCGCAAACAGATTAGAATAACTATCTTTGCAGTGTCGAAAGACAATAGATTGTTTAGATTAATAGTAATAAGTTTAGGTTTTTAGTTTTTAGGTTTAAGGTGAATTGAACGATTGTTTAGCAGATGACTGGAAGAACGTGCGGTTCTTCATTTAATTTGATAGTTTAATGTTTAAACAAAATAATGCGCCGCAGCTCGTTGAGAGTTGCGGCGTATGTTTTTTATATACAGACCGTGTCTACTCCTGACAGCCGCTTTCAATTCGTAACCTGTTTCCTTCCGATTATTTATGACAAACTTTTGACAAAACAAAGTCGCAAAATAGAGGTTAACAAGCGTTAATTCCGTGTTCGGCAGCATGAAAAAATGCCAATGATTTCTGAAAAGCACCGTTTTGAAATCCAATAAGCCTCGTTTCGTAACGTAATAAGCTTCGTTTCAGAACACAGAACGCGGCTTTCAGCAAGATAAAAAAGTTATTTTGAACCATCTTTATGTATTTTTATGCAGTAAATATCCTTGTAAAATACGATTTCGTTTCGTAAGCCGCTGATAGTCAGCAGCTCCTGTTTTTTAGCATAAATCGTCATTTTCAGCATTTTCCCAAGTGGAAATAAGATTGTTTGAAAAAACGCGAGATATGACAGTCTGCATTCGGCCCGAAAATGAAATACTGGCTCTTCAAAAGGCAGAAATGCGTAAAAACGGTTACAAATTGAAAGTGACGGATGTCCAGCCTAAAACCTGCAGTAAGAAATACGTATTGGACGAATGAGCTGAACCATGGCGGTAGAAACCTCATTGCGAATGATTCCGGAGGAGTGAAGTACGCGTCTGTCACACTGATACTGTCTTTTCAAGCACAGAATCAATGCTCTGGAGAAGTTTTGCCGCATTCGGAAATAAAAACAAACGATATTTGTTCTTTATCCCACCCATTTGCTGTAACTTTGCATTTGCTATAACTTTGTATCATTATTGGTAGGCATAGTTGGCAAACTTACAGACAGAAACGTGTGTCTGAAGCAAATGGGAAAAATAATTTCGCAAACAAGATAACGACTTTAATATGAAAAGACTGATGACTGTTGCGCTGCTGTTCATGGCAGTAATATTGTGCAACGCCCAGATGGCAAACCCTGTGAAGTTCTCTGCCACTCTGAAGACCGGCAAAACTGCCGAAGGAGAAATTGTGTTCAAAGGCCGGATAGAAAAAGGATGGCATGTCTATTCTACCGGATTGGGTAACGACGGCCCTGTATCTGCCACACTGACCGTCAACAAGAAAGACGGTGTGCAGCTCGTGGGTAAGTTGACCCCTCGAGGACGCGAGATTTCCGAATTCGACAAGCTCTTCGGCATGAAGCTGCGCTACTTTGAGAACAGTGTCACATTCGTGCAGAAAGTGAAATTCACCAAGCCTCAGTACTCTCTGGACGTTTTTCTGGAGTATGGCGCGTGCAACGACGAGATGTGTATGCCTCCCACCCAGGTGCCTCTCGTGAAAAAAGGCAAGTCGCCCGCCGTCGACGGTGAAGCAGCCGGTGAGGCCGAAGAGCAAGCCGAAGCCGAAAAGGCTGCAGCCGACTCGGCAAAAGCCGCTATGGCTCAGGCCGGCGACTCGGCAAAGGCAGACACAGCAGCCTTGGCCGCAGCCAAGAACCTTTCGGCCGCCGACCTGCAGCAATTGTGGAAGCCTGTCATAAACGAACTGTCTGCATACGACAAGCCTGTGAGCAACTCGCTGCTCTACATCTTCCTGGCCGGTATAGCCGGAGGATTCCTCGCCCTGTTCACACCCTGTGTCTGGCCTATCATCCCGATGACTGTCAGCTTCTTCCTCAAACGCAATAAAGACCGCGGCAAGGCCATCCGCGAAGCCACCACTTACGGCATCTCCATTGTCGTGATATATGTATTGCTGGGATTGGTAGTGACATTGCTTTTCGGGGCGAGTGCCCTCAACGCCCTGTCTACCAATGCTGTGTTCAACATACTCTTCTGTCTGCTGCTCATAGTGTTTGCGGCATCGTTCTTCGGAGCTTTCGAGCTGACTCTGCCTTCGTCGTGGAGCAACAAAATCGACCAGAAGTCCGAATCCACGAGTGGCGTGCTGAGCATCTTCCTCATGGCTTTCACGCTCGTGCTGGTGTCGTTCTCTTGCACCGGTCCTATCATCGGCTTCCTGCTTGTGGCTGTGTCCACTCAGGGTAGCATCGTAGGCCCGACGCTCGGTATGTTAGGTTTTGCACTGGCTCTGGCCATACCGTTCACCTTGTTTGCAATGTTCCCCACACTTCTCAAGTCGGCTCCTAAGTCGGGCGGATGGATGAATGTGATAAAGGTGGTGTTGGGCTTCATAGAGCTGGCTTTCGCTCTGAAGTTCCTCTCCGTGGCCGATCTGGCCTATGGCTGGCACATACTCGACCGCGAGACCTTCCTCTCGCTATGGATTGTGATATTCGGGCTGCTCGGCCTGTACCTGCTTGGCCTGATAAAGTTCCCGCACGACGATGACGAACGCCGCACAAATGTGCCGCAGTTCTTCCTCGCCCTCATCTCGCTGGCCTTCGCCGTGTACATGATACCAGGACTCTGGGGCGCACCTCTGAAAGCCATCAGTGCCTTTGCACCTCCGATGAACACCCAGGACTTCAACCTCTACAAGAACGAAGTTCATCCTAAGTTCAAGGACTATGAAGCTGCAATGGCTGCGTCGCGTCTCGAAGGCAAACCCGTGATGGTCGACTTCACCGGATTCGGATGCGTAAACTGCCGTAAGATGGAGGCCGCTGTATGGACTGATGCCAAAGTGGCCGACATGCTTAACAACAAGTACATTCTAGTTTCGCTCTATGTCGACGACAAGACTCCGCTCGACAAGCCGATGACCGTCACTGAGAACGGACAGCAACGCACTCTGCGCACAGTCGGCGACAAGTGGAGCTATCTGCAACGTGTGAAGTTCGGTTCAAACACCCAGCCTTTCTATGTGCTGCTCGACAGCGACGGAATGCCTCTGACCGGCAGCCGCTCATACGATGAGGACATACAGGCTTATACCGAATTCCTACAGACGGGACTCGACAACTATAACAGAAAATGACAGAGAAAAGCGTCAGGGAGCGTATCATCGCCCTCATTAAGAAAGAAGTGGTGCCCGCCGTAGGCTGTACAGAGCCTATGGCGGTGGCACTGTGTACGGCTCGCGCCACCGAAGAGCTGGGATGCCTGCCTGAGAAGATAACAGTGTTTCTGAGTGCAAATATCCTGAAAAACGCGATGGGTGTGGGCATTCCCGGAACAGGGATGATAGGACTGCCTATCGCCATCGCTCTCGGCGCACTCATCGGACGGTCTGAATATGAGCTTGAAGTAATCAAAGACCTCACGCCCGAAAGTCTTGAAGAAGGAAAACGTTATATCCGGCAAAACAGAATCGGCATACAGCTGAAGACAGGAATAAGCGAAAAACTCTATGTCGAAACCGTATGCGAAGCCGGCGGACATACAGCCAAGGCCATAATAGCCGGGTCGCATACTAATTTCACTTATCTGGAAAAAGACGGCAAGGTGCTCCTCGACAAGCAACATTCCGGACAGTCAGAAGCTGAAGACGCTGACATTCAGCTCGACATGCACACTGTTTATGACTTCGCCATGACCGCCCCGCTGGAGGAAATCCGCTTTATCCGGAAAACTAAAGAATACAACATCCGAGCTGCCGAAGAGTCGAAAAAAGGCAACTACGGCCACTGTCTGGGCAAGACAATCGACCGTCCGTTGAGCCACGGCATATTCGGCAACAGCATCTTCTCACACATCATATCAAAGACAGCTCTGGCCTGCGACGCACGTATGGGCGGAGCAATGATACCGGTGATGAGCAACAGCGGTTCGGGTAATCAGGGAATATGCGCCACAAACCCTGTAGTGGTGTATGCCGAAGAGAACGAGAACACCGAAGAAGAGCTGATACGTGCGCTTACGCTCAGCCATCTTACGGCCATCTACATAAAGCAGAGTCTTGGCAAACTGTCGGCTCTGTGCGGATGCGTTGTCGCCAGCATAGGTTCCAGCTGCGCCATCACGTATCTGATGGGCGGCGACTACGGACGTGTATGCAATTCGGTGAAGAACATGATAGCCAACCTTACAGGCATGATATGCGACGGAGCAAAGCCCAGCTGTGCCCTAAAGATATCGTCGGGTGTGTCTACGGCTCTGCTCTCTTCCGTACTATCGATGGAAGGACGCTGCGTCACTTCGGCCGAAGGAATAATCGACGACGATGTTGACAAGTCGATACACAACCTTACCAGCATCGGAGCCGAGGCCATGTGCAAGACCGATGACAAGGTTCTGGAAATAATGACAAGCAAGGACTGGCGGCCAAATGCCTTTTAAACCTGAAGTACAGATAATGTAAAGGTATAACTCATACATAGACAAGCAGGTCTGGATAACATTTCGGGGTCAGGAACAAGAATAGAAACAGTCCTGACGACCGTCTTAGCATAATCTGAATAATGCCGGTAAACCTTCAAGACACAGATGACAAAGACTCTCACATTCGCCATATTCGGTAACTCTTACCAGAAACGGCGGCTCTCGGTTATCAAGGATATAACCGACTTTCTGAAGGGGCGGAAAGCGCACATACTGATAGAAAAGCCCTATTATGACTACCTGACAAAGAACTGCCGGATGAATCTTCAAATTTCCGGTATGTTTTCTTCATCTTCTCCGGTAAAAGCCGACTACGCAATATCTATGGGTGGCGACGGTACGTTTCTGAAGACGGCAACGAAAATCGCTACGTCCAACATTCCTATATTAGGAGTAAACACCGGACGGCTGGGATTTCTGGCCGACGTGTTGCCAGACGAGACCGGCAAAGCGCTGACAGCCATCTACGAGGGCAATTACACCATCGTAGAACACACAGCGCTGCAAATAGAAAGCAACGGACGACAGATAACAGAATGTCCATACGCCTTGAACGACATTGCAGTGCTGAAACGCGACACGGCTTCGATGATAACCATCCGCGCCAGCGTCAACGGCGAATATCTTGTCACCTACCAAGCCGACGGCCTGATCGTATCTACACCCACCGGTTCGACGGCCTACTCGTTGTCGAACGGCGGACCGATAATCGTGCCGCAGACAGGAACGTTTTGTCTCACCCCAGTGGCTCCGCACAGCCTTAATATACGTCCGATCGTAATCAGTGACGACAGCATCGTAAAGCTTGATGTAGAATCGCGTTCCCATAACTTTCTTGCGGCTATCGACGGTAGAAGCGACACATTGACCGAGGGTACGGAGGTTATAATCCATAGGGCACCGTTCACCACTAAGATAATAAAACGGAAAGGTTACCGCCTGTTCGACTCGTTAAAAGAAAAAATGATGTGGGGAGCCGACAAACGGGAAACGTAGAGCACGAGCATAAAGTCGCTTATAAAAATTCCGCAAACCAAGTATCCTGTCTGGACTATCGTCAGATGGTTATGGAAGGCGTGGCGCGGCAACCGTTTGCAGGCATTTCTCAATGCTGCTATCGGTCTGGCGCAGGTGGCGGTTAGTCTGGCCCAAGTCTGGGCCGTGAAGCATGCCATAGATGCAGCTTCGGGGACGGGAAACGGCTCTATATATTTTGCAGTGGCTTTGATGGGCATCCTCATCATGGCCGGTTTCCTGCTGGCCTCAGCATCGGTGTGGGTGCGCAATCTGCTCGGAGTGAAGGCACGCAACAATATGCAGCAACGCACACTCGACAGACTGTTACGGTCCGAATGGCAAGGACGGAGACAAAGACATTCGGGCGACATTCTTAACCGTCTGGAACAGGATGTGGCGACAATTATCGACTTCCTTACCGAGACCATACCAAATACGTTGTCGGTGGTGGCGATGTTTGTGGGGGCGTTCTTCTATCTTTTTTCCATGGACAAGACCCTTGCCTTCATCACTGTGGCCATAATACCGGTATTCCTTGGAGGAAGCAAGATATATGTGCGTCGCATGAGAAAACTTACGCGCTCAGTACGCGATGCCGACAGCCGTGTACAAAGTGTCATGCAGGAAGCCGTGCAACACAGCATGCTCATAAAGTCGTTAGAAGGTGAGGACGCAGCCGTCGGACGTCTGGAAACGATACAGAGCCATCTACGGTACAAAATCATGCACCGGACGGCGTTTGCCTTATTCTCCAACTTATTTCTTAATTCGGGGTTTGCAGCAGGCTATTTGGTAGCATTCCTTTGGGCTGCACTACGTATGTCCCAGCACACTCTTTCCTTTGGTGGCATGACGGCGTTTCTCCAGCTTGTGAGCAAGATACAGAGTCCGGCGCGCGACTTGACGAAGCTTGTACCAGCATTCGTCTATGTCATCACATCAGCCGAACGCATAATGGAACTTGAAGAGACACCAATAGAACGACGGAAAAAGGCCGTTAGCTTCAGCACGCCTCTCGGAATAAGATTCGACAACGTATCATTCGCCTATGAAGACGGTACGCATAAGGTAATCGACAGACTGTCTTTCGACTTCAAACCCGGTTCGGTCACTGCTATTCTGGGTGAGACAGGGTCAGGAAAGACAACTATCATAAGAATGCTTCTTGGACTTGTATGTCCGCAAAATGGCAGAATATCCGTCTATGGACAGGGCATCGATAGTCTGCTGACTCCCGAACTGCGGTGCAACTTCACGTATGTCCCCCAAGGCAACTCCCTTATGAGCGGAACTGTACGCGACAATCTGAGGATGGGAAAGCCAGATGCTACTGACGAGGAAATGTACGCCGCTCTTGACAAGAGCGTTGCCGGATTTGTGTCAGAAATGCCGGACAAGCTCGATACCCGTTGCTCTGAACGCGGTGGTGGCATGAGTGAAGGACAGGCACAGCGCATTGCCATAGCGAGAGCCTTGTTGAGGAAACGGCCGGTGATGCTGTTAGACGAAGCCACGTCGGCACTCGATCCGGAAACAGAAATGCAGGTTCTGAAGAATATTCTGGAGAACAATGACTCTACAATAATATTCATCACTCATAGAGAGGCCATCACGAAATTCTGTCATGACTCATTGAAGATAGACAAAATCAGATAGATGTGCAACTTTCTGCAATGGCCGAACGTCAAATGAATAATAATGATACATCTGGACAATATCAACAAGACATACTACGGGGCGCAGCCGCTGCATGTGCTCAAAGGCATAAGTCTCGACATTGCCGAAGGCGAACTGGTCTCTATTATGGGGGCATCGGGCTCGGGCAAGTCGACTCTGCTCAACATTCTTGGCATTCTCGACAACTACGACTCGGGCGAGTACTATCTTAACGGCACTCTGATAAAGAATCTAAGCGAAGCTCGTGCAGCCGGATACCGCAACCGTATGATAGGCTTCATCTTCCAGTCGTTCAACCTTATCGGCTTCAAGACTGCGGTTGAAAATGTCGAACTGCCGCTCTACTATCAAGGTGTCGGGCGGAAGAAACGTCATGCTCTGGCTATGGATTATCTCGACAGACTCGGACTGGCACAATGGGCAGAACATTATCCCAACGAAATGTCGGGCGGACAGAAACAGCGGGTGGCCATAGCAAGAGCACTGATTACGCGCCCCAAGATAATCCTTGCCGACGAGCCGACCGGAGCACTCGACTCGAAGACAAGTGTCGAAGTGATGGAACTCTTGAAGCATCTCAACGAAGAGGAGCATATAACCATCGTTGTCGTGACCCATGAAAGCGGCGTGGCCAACGAGACAAACAAGATAATACACATAAAGGACGGTGTCATCGGAAATATTGAAGAAAACCGCGACCATCATGCCAGTCCTTTCGGAATCGGTGGTGTTATGAAATAAAAAGACATGCAAAGCCAATCCTTACAGTACAAGAAGGGTAAGCGACATTGCCGATAACCCCGTTCCGCACAACCAATCATCACATTATGCACGACATCATAGCAGAGATATGGGCTACGACCCGACACAACAAGCTACGCACTGCATTGACAGGATTTGCAGTGGCGTGGGGAATATTCATTCTGATTTTCCTGTTAGGAGCCGGAAACGGACTGATTAATGCCGTGACTCAGAACTCTGGACAGTTCCTTGACAACTCGATGGTAGTCAGCGGTGGCATCACGTCTCTTCCTTACGACGGTCTGAAGGAAGGACGCAAAATCAGTCTTAACGACAAAGACCTAAACGACACAAGGACTCGTTTCGTCAAAAATGTCGAAAAGGCGGGAGCCGGAATAACCCAGTCGGATATAACAATCACTTACGGCGACAACTATGTCGGCAGCAACTCGCTCAACGGAGTTTACCCCGTCTACGCCGACGTGAACAAGATAGAACTGCTCTACGGACGTTTCATCAACGACATCGACAACGATGAGCAACGCAAGTCGGTAGTGCTTAGCGAAGGACAGGCCAAAGAGCTTGCTCCGCACCGCATGTCGTCGCTTGTCGGCAATTACGTGGCGGCAGGAGGGTCTGCTTACCGCGTTGTGGGAATCTACAAGGACGACAACAGCCAGATGAACACCGACGCTTACGTGGCATTCAGCACTCTGCGTACCATTTACAACCGTGGCGACAAGGCCGACCAGTTGTTCTTCACTTTCCATGGACTCAGCACTATGGAAGAAAACGAACGCTTTGAGGACAGCTACCGCGCCAGACTCAACCGTAACCATCAGGCTGCGCCCGACGACAAGGAGTCCGTATGGATATGGAACCGTTTCACCCAGAATATGCAGATGAACACCGGAATGGGAATAATACGTAGCGCGCTGTGGATTATCGGACTGTTCACCTTATTGTCAGGCATCGTAGGTGTCTCCAACATCATGCTGATAACGGTGAAGGAACGCACTCGCGAATTCGGCATACGCAAGGCCATCGGAGCCAAACCGTGGTCGATACTGCGGCTCATTATTGTCGAAAGTGTAATCATAACTACTGTGTTCGGGCTCATCGGGATGACTCTCGGCATCGCAGCAAATGAATACATGAACGTCACAATAGGCCATCAGAAGATAGAGAACGGATTGTTCGAGGCGCAAATGTTCCTCAACCCTACAGTCGGCATCGACGTTTGCATCGAGGCGACCGTAGTAATGATAATTGCAGGAACCGTAGCAGGACTGATACCCGCACGTCGCGCTGCAAAGGTGAGACCAATTGAGGCATTGAACGATAACTGACTCTGCCATTGCTTAGATGCACAGTGGCAGAAGCCGACTTTAATTTAATAATATTCCATAAAAGATGTTCGACCGTTTCCAGGAAATACTCGATACTCTGTCGAGAAACAAGAGCCGCACGTTCCTCACGGGGTTCGGTGTGTTCTGGGGCATATTCATGCTCGTAGGGCTGATGGGCGGAGGCAACGGATTGAGAGAACTGTTGCAAAGTACCTTCGAAGGTTTCGCCACTAACTCCTCTATAATCTACGCCCAGCCCACAACAAAGGCATGGGACGGATTCAGAAAGGGGCGGCAATGGAGCATGACCTATCGCGACATTGACCGTCTGAAGGCATCGGTGCCCCAACTCGAAGTCGTCTCGCCGATGTTGTCGCGTTGGAATAGTCGTGCAACCTTCGGCGACAAGCGTAGCAGCTGCACTGTCAAAGGGCTTGAACCCGACTATGCCAAGGTCGAAGCACCTCAGCTTTTCTACGGACGTTTCATCAACGACATGGACATAAGCCAACGGCGAAAGGTGTGCGTCATAGGCAAGAAAGTGTACAACACCCTATTCCCCGGCGGCGGAGACCCGTGCGGCGAACTTGTGCGCATCGACTCCATCTACTACAGCGTTGTAGGTGTCGACTATTCGTCCGGTAACATAAGCATAAACGGCAGTTCGGAAGAGAGTGTCACCATACCGCTCACGCTCATGCAACAAGCCTACAACATGGGCGACCGCATCGATCTCATCTGCACTACGGCACACGAAGGTGTGAAGATGAGCAGCATCACTGCCCAAATGCGTCAGGTCATAGCCCGTGCCCACGACATTGCACCCGACGACGAAAAGGGCATTACTATCTTCAACACCGAAGTGATGTTCTCGATGATAGACAAGCTGTTCGACGGTGTAAACTTCCTCATCTGGCTTGTCGGCATCGGCACTCTCATCGCCGGAGCTATCGGCGTGTCAAACATTATGATGGTTACTGTAAAGGAGCGCACTGTCGAGATAGGCATCAGAAGGGCCATCGGAGCTACACCACGCGACATTTTGACACAGATTGTCAGCGAGAGTATTCTGATTACTGCAGTTGCAGGAATGAGCGGATTGCTTTTTGTCGTCATCATACTGCAGATGGCACAAATGGTCGCGACCACCGACGGCATAGTCACCGCCCACTATCAGATAGGTTTCTGGACTGCTGTCGGGGCGGTGGGGCTGCTGAGCGTGCTGGGTGTATTGGCCGGACTTGCTCCTGCTGCACGTGCCATGAGTATAAAGCCTGTCGATGCTATGCGCGATGAATAAAGGGTAGGGTATTATGCTTGGATTGAAAAGAGAAAAATACAAAGGAGACAATTAAAAGACATTACATACATGAAAAAGTACATCAAGTTTGTCGTGGCCGGTATCATCGGTCTCATATTTATAGGAATGTTAGTGTTCCTTTACGTGCAGTCGTGCCCCGAACCGGAAGAGTACGACGAGTTCCGGCCGAAGATAACGGACATACACAAGACCACCGTCGTAACTGGAAAGATAGAGCCACGCAACGAAGTAGAGGTAAAGCCCCAAATATCAGGCATCATTACCGCATTGCTCAAACAGCCCGGCGACCGTGTCACCCAAGGCGAAGTGATAGCCCGTGTCAAGGTGATACCCGATATGGCACAGCTCAGCTCGGCACAAGCCCGTCTGCGTCTGGCCAAGATAAATCTGAACCAAGCCCGTACCGACTACAACCGTGAGCGTCCGCTTTACGACAAGGGTCTGGTGTCGGCCGACGAGTATGACAAGATAGCCCAGACATGGCGGCAGGCACGCGAAGAAGTGGTGGCTGCTACCGACAATCTCGAAGTGGTAAGAGACGGGGTGTCGAAGAGCAACGCCAGTGCCAGTTCCACCCTCATCCGTTCTACCATCACTGGCGTGATACTCGACATACCTGTAAAGGTCGGCAATTCTGTCATCCTGGCCAACACCTTCAACGACGGAACCACAATCGCCACTGTGGCCGACATGGGCGACTTGATATTCAGAGGCAATGTCGACGAGACCGATGTCGGTAGCCTTGTCGTAGGCATGATGATGAAGATAACTATCGGTGCGCTTCGCGACCTGCGCTTCGATGCACGGCTCGAATACATTTCTCCCAAGGCCGTCGAGAACAACGGAGCCAACCAGTTTGAGATAAAGGCGGCTGTCAACGTTCCCGGACGTAACGACATACGCAGCGGCTACAGTGCCAACGCCGAGATAACCCTCGCTTCGGCCGCCCATGTGCTCTCCATTCCAGAGAGCGCGGTAGAGTTTGACAACGGCAAGACCTTCGTCTACATCGTCGGCGGCACGGGCGAAGACAAAACCTACACCCGCCGCCGTGTCACCACAGGTCTGAGCGACGGCATCAATATCCAGATACTCAGCGGTCTGAGCCAGAAAGACACCGTGCGCGGCCCCAAGAAGATGAAAGACGAAGAGTAGCTTGTCTTCAGGCTGCTACGAAACGGCCGTCGTGGTCGATGTAGCCGGTAGTGCCGTCCATTTGCGCTTCAAAGTAAGGGTATTCGTCGCGCAGAGATATGTCATCGTATACAAAGTCGGCCACGACCGTGTCTTTGCCGTCGGGCATGACCAGTCCGAGCTTGCCGTCCTTCTCTGCAATCACCGGCAGTGTGCGCAGGTCATCGACATACACGTAGCATGTGCGCAGGAAGTCGTAACGTGGAGTTATAAGAATTCGTCCTTCGTGGTCTTTAATCCCGAACTTGCCGTCCTGCTCGAACACCTCATGATACTGTATGTATTTGTCCTTCATCCTGTTCAGGTAGAAGACCATCTTGCGTTTGTCGTTGACAAGGCGCAGCAGATAGCTGAACGTGTCGCAGTAGTTGGCCATTGCGCGCGTGAGCACAATTTTGAAGTCGAGACCGCTGAGTGCCTTGCGGTTCAGGTCTATGTATCGTGCGATGGCTTTCTCCTTGTCCTTAACCGACATGGTGGACAGCTGCTCTTCAAACTTGAGCATGATGCTTTTGCTGCCCGACATACCTTTTATATACCGGTGGATTTGTCGTGCCATTTCGTCACATACAAACTTGTCGATGCGTTCCATCTCTATGTCGTCGACATACTGTTGTTCGAAGTTCTCTTGAGTTATTTTTGTTACGTTAGTATCCATAAGCGTTCGTTTTGTTCTTTTACTGTAAGACACGGTAACAATGCCATGACCGCAATAACAGAATTGGTTTCTTTCGGTTCAAAATTACATTATTTCTGTGGAAAATGCAAATAAATGAAACATTTTTTGCATACAAACAGTTTTCCGCAAAGCCCGTTTCCTTTAAATGAATGTCTGCATGTTACCAATAGAATCCAATACAAGTTTAATCAGTCTGCACATCCGTCAGACAGTATAGATACGACATTCCGGTGCGTCTCCTCAATGGATATTGTCCAGCTCGTGCTCAAATAATAAATCAGGATTGCATCCTGTTATGGAGACGCACCGGAGTGTGGTCTCTACTGGTGTGGATGGCATTTCTATTTAATATTGGTAGAATGCTTGTAATCAATTCTTTAAATTAGATATCATTCATCGCCGTTTTCTGAACTGTTTATCTTAGAACGAGAAAACGGAACGTAAGCAATAACGCTGCAAGTATGATGGCAAATAAGACATGAACGTATCAAATTTGAATTGAGATAACAATGTGGTCTTGATTTATCGCACATACTTATTTGGATTGTTGATATTTGTGGGTTTCAGACTGTTAATGTGTCAATCGATACGGCATTGTTACAGTCTGCTCCTCGTATGTCAGGGATTTCTGTTACAATAATATTAAAGCGCAGACAGAACCAGAAATAATCATCCCGAAACTTGCCGCTTCGGGAGAATGTGTTTACCTTTGCATCAGTTTAGTTGCATGCTGTCACGGATGTGCATTTGTGCGTCTGAGCCAGTAGGCATCATCTTCGTGTAAATTATCAATAAAAGATGAAACGACATTTTTTCACATTCATCATGTTCTGCATCGCCGTTGCGGCTGCAGCACAAGTAGAGAGACCAAAACTTATTGTAGGACTCGTAGTCGACCAGATGCGCTGGGACTACCTTTATTATTATTATGACCAATACGGCGAAGGCGGACTCAAACGCATTCTGAACGAGGGATTCAGCTGCGAGAACCACAATATAAACTATATGCCGACGGTGACTGCCATCGGCCACAGCAGCACCTACACCGGTTCGGTGCCTTCGCTTACGGGCATAGCCGGGAACAACTTCCATAAGGACGGCAAGAAGATTTACTGCTGCGACGACAACACCGTCAAAGGCGTAGGCTCTGACAGCAAGGCCGGCAAGATGTCGCCACGCAACATGTGGGCTTCGACCATCGGCGACGAGCTGAAACTTGCAACCTCTTTCAAGTCGAAGGTAATAGGTGTAGCCCTGAAGGACCGTGCCTCTATCCTGCCCGCCGGACATGCTGCAGACGCAGCCTACTGGTACGACAACTCGGTAGGCCATTTCATCACCAGCACCTACTATATGGACCGTCTGCCAGAATGGGTAGAGCAGTTCAACAAGCAGAACAATACTAAGCCTGGTTTTGATATAAAGCCGACCAACGAGGGCGTGACCATGACCTTCAAGATGGCCGAAGCCGCTCTGAAGAATGAAAAACTCGGACAGCGCGGCGTGACCGATATGCTTTGTGTGAGCGTGTCGTCGACCGATGCCGTCGGCCATGCCTTCGGCACACGCGGCAAGGAGAACTATGAGGTCTACATGCAGCTCGACAAAGACCTGACAGCCTTTTTGAACGCTCTCGACAGCCAGGTAGGACGGGGCAACTATCTGCTCTTCCTCACCGCCGACCACGGCGCAGCCCATAATCCCAACTTCCTCAACAGCCACAAGCTGCCGGGCGGAGGGTGGAGCACCGGCGACACCAAAAAACAGGTGAACGAAGCTCTTGCTGCCAAGTTCGGCGTGAAAGGTGACTATATCAGCGATGTCATAGACTACCGTCTGTACATCGACCGCAACTTCCTCGATGCCAACAAGCTCGACTACGAAAAGGTGAAGGCTGCTGCCATCGACGTGCTGAAACGCGACAGCCAGTTTGTCTATGTGGTCGACTTTGAGCGTGCCGCCGAATCGGCCATGCCCGAGTTTCTGCGCGAGCGTACCATCAACGGTTACAACCGTCTGCGCTCTGGCGACATAATGGTAGTGACCCGTCCCGATGTTCTCAACTATACATTCCCGCGCGACTATCGCGGCACCAATCATGGAGCATGGAATCCCTACGATGCCCATATCCCTATGCTGTTCATGGGGTGGCACGTGCGCCACGGATCTACGTCTGAGCCGACATTCATAACCGACGTAGCTGCTACGGTATGCGCCATGCTCCACATCCAGATGCCGAGCGCATGCATTGGCAACGCCATTCTTCCTGTCGTAGAACAAAAGTGAACGCCATATAGAATAAATGTTCCACGAAACAATAAAGGATTTTGAGATAATGGCCCCTGTGGGGTCACGTGAGAGCCTCGCAGCGGCCATTCAGGCCGGTGCGGGCTCTGTCTATTTCGGAGTGGACCGTCTGAACATGCGGTCTCACTCGGCCAACCATTTCTCCATTGACGACCTGCGCGACATTGCGGCCACCTGTGCCGAAAACGGCATAAAGTCGTATCTCACGGTCAACACCATAATCTACGGCGACGACCTGCCGCTGATGCGCGAAATCATCGACGCGGCCAAGGAGGCCGGCATCAGTGCGGTGATAGCCAGCGACGTGGCGGTGATGGCCTACTGCAACGAGCGTGGGGTAGAGGTGCACCTGTCAACCCAGCTCAATATCTCTAACATCGAAGCTCTGAAGTTCTACGCCCGCTTCGCCGATGTGGTGGTTTTGGCCCGCGAACTGAACATGGATCAGGTGGCCGAAATCCACCGTCAGATTGTCAGTCAGGACATACGCGGACCGCACGGTCTGCTCATCCGCATCGAGATGTTCTGCCACGGCGCACTGTGCATGGCCGTGAGCGGCAAGTGCTATATGAGTCTGGAGAACACCGGACGGTCGGCCAACCGTGGCGAGTGTATGCAGCTGTGCCGCCGTTCCTACACCGTGACCGACAACGAGACGGGATGCCAACTGGAGATAGACAACAAGTACATAATGAGTCCGAAAGACCTAAAGACTGTGCGCTTCATCGACCGTATGATGAAGGCCGGAGTGAGGGTTTTCAAGATTGAAGGCCGCGCCCGTGGCCCCGAGTATGTATACACAGTTGTGAACTGCTACAAGGAAGCCATCGCGTCGGTGCTCGACGGCTCGTTCAGTGAAGCGAAGAAGGACGAATGGGACAAACGCTTAGCCGCAGTCTTCAACCGTGGCTTCTGGGACGGTTACTACCAGGGGCAGCGTCTTGGCGAATGGAACAAGAATTACGGTTCTAACGCTACCGAGCGCAAGGTCTACGTAGGACGCGGAGTGAAGTATTTCTCCAAGCTCGGCGTGGCTGAGTTCAGTGTCGAAGCCTCCGATTTTGCCGTGGGTGACAAACTGCTCGTCACTGGTCCTACCACCGGCGTTATGTATCTCACAGCCTCTGAGATACGCTACGACCTGAAGCCCGTAGACAAAGCTCTCAAAGGACAGCATGTGTCGCTGCCCGTACCGGCCAAGGTGCGTCCGAGCGACAAGCTCTTCAAACTCGTGAAATCGGACAACTAATACAAGTCCGAAATAATAAACAGATAAAGTGAAATGACAATAAACGAAGCACAAGACGAAATAGTCGAAGAATTTAAAGACTTAGACGACTGGATGGACAAGTATCAGCTGCTCATCGATATGGGCAGCGATTTGCAGCCACTCGACGAAAAATACAAGACTGAGAACAATCTCATAGACGGATGCCAGAGCCGGGTGTGGCTACAGGCCGACTACAATGACGGCAAACTGACTTTCACTGCCGACAGCGATGCCCTTATCGTAAAGGGTATTATCGCACTGCTCATACAGGTGGTCAGCGGACATACACCTAAGGAAATCCTTGATGCCGATCTCTACTTTATCGACAGGATAGGACTGAAGGAACACCTTTCGCCCACACGGTCTAACGGTCTGCTGGCCATGGTGAAGCAGATGCGTATGTACGCTCTGGCCTATGAGGCAAAAGAAGAGGCTGACTGCTGACTCTTCGCAAATCACAAAACGGAAATATTACTATAGCATTTCCGTTATAAGGGCAGAACTCCAGTTCTGCCCTTATATGTATAATCTCTATTAATTCTTATGAACAAATTCATAATATTGTTGGCAGCAGCGATGTACACGTTGTATGTCCCGGCTCAGACGTCCCGCGAAAAGACCACTTTCCAGACCGGCTCCCACTGGAAGCCGGTGACCGACATACGTTCGGATGCCGTAATGGTGTACAGCACCAAAGACCATCGCAACGAGACTTTTGAACAACGTCTGCAGTCGTGGCGCGACCACGGCTATGCCACACATTTTATGACCGGAATAGCCTGGGGCGAATATCAGGACTATTTCACCGGCAAGTGGGACGGACGCTGGCATCTCGACGAAGGTCAGGTGACGATGAAGGGTGACACCGTATGGCACGGCCGGATGGTGCCATACATCGTACCTACCGAGAACTATCTGAAATATTTCAAGCAACGCCACATCAAGCGTGTGATAGATGCCGGGATTGACGCTATCTTTCTCGAAGAACCCGAGTTCTGGGCACGCAGCGGCTATAGCGATGCCTTCAAGCGCGAGTGGAAGGCTTACTATGGCTTCGACTGGCGGCCACAGCACGTCTCGGCCGAAAACACCTATCTGTCCAACAAGCTGAAGTATCATCTCTACTACCGCGCCCTCGACGAAGCCTTCACCTACGCCAAGGAGTACGGACGGCAGAAAGGTATGAACGTGCGCTGTTACGTACCGACCCACTCGCTGCTCAACTATGCCCAGTGGTCTATCGTCAGCCCTGAGGCTTCGCTGGCCTCGCTGCCTTGTGTCGACGGCTACATAGCCCAAGTATGGACAGGCACGTCGCGCGAACCCAACTTCTTCAACGGCGTGAAGAAGGAGCGGGTGTTTGAAACGGCATTTCTCGAATACGGATGTATGGAATCGATGACACGCCCCACCGGACGGAAGATGTTCTTCCTGACCGACCCTATCGAAGACCGTGCAAAGGACTGGCAGGACTATCGGCGCAACTATCAAGCCACGTTCACCGCCCAGCTGCTCTACCCCCAAGTAGACAATTACGAGGTGATGCCCTGGCCCGACCGCATCTATGAAGGATACTACCGCACCAGTGCCGGCAGCGACGAGAAAGAGCGCATACCGCGCTTCTATTCTACACAGATGCAGGTGATGATCAACTCGCTCAACGATATGCCGTTGTCTGACAACCGCGTCACCGGGACAACGGGAATAAGTGTGCTGATGGCCAATTCGCTTATGTTCCAGCGGTCGCCACGTAAGGTAGAAGGCTACGACGATCCGCAGCTGAGCAACTTCTACGGACTGGCTCTTCCGCTCGTAAAGCGCGGTATCCCTGTTTCGATAATACATATTGAAAATACAGGATATGCCGACACGTGGAAAGACACGCGTGTTCTGCTGATGTCTTACTCTAACATGAAGCCCCTCGACCCTGCAGCTCATAAGCACATAGCCGAATGGGTGAACAACGGAGGACGGCTCATCTATAGCGGACGCGACGACGACCCCTACCAGAGCGTACAGGAATGGTGGAACCAAGACGGAAACGATTACAAGTCGCCGTCTGGCCATCTGTTCGAGCTGATGGGTATGCCACGCGATGCCCGGGAAGGAACCTACACGTTCGGTAAAGGCAAAGTCTATGTCCTGCGCCATGACCCTAAAGAGTATGCCATGACCAAGGGTGGCGACAAACTGCTGATGGACAAGGTGGACGATGCCTGTGGACGCATCGACACCAAGAACTCGTTCTATCTGGAGCGCGGTTGCTATGACATAGCTGCCGTTTTAGACGAAAGCACCGACAACAAGCCATTAGTAATAAAAGGACAACTCATCGACCTGTTCGACCCGGAATTGCCCGTAATGGACAGAAAAACAGTACAGCCCGGACATCAGGCTTTCTTGTACGACATCAGCCGTGTGGCCGACAAGACCCGTCCGCAGGTTCTGGCGGCTGCATCGCGTCAGTACGACGAAGTTAGAACAGACCACAGCTATTCGTTCGTGTCGAAGAGTCCGCGCTCTACGTCCAATGTCATGCGGGTACTCCTGCCAAAAGAACCGAAAAACGTCACCATTACAGGTTCGGAAAAACAAGAATGGGAATGGAATGATAATGGCTACAATACTCTCCTCCTTAAATTTGGAAATTGTCCGAAAGGAGTGAAGGTAGACATAGAGTGGTAAATTCTTTCCAATTCTGCAAACATTGGAAAGAATTGGAAAGCTTTTATTAATTTATTATATCGTCAAAGTCGTCTGACCTGACATACCCTTTTTTCACTTTGTTGAGCGACAACTCACAGAGCATACCACGCTCCACAAGCCCCATAACATCATTCTTTGCTGTTGTGGGGCTTACAAGAAACTTATTTTGCAAATCTTTTACAGTGATGACGATACCCGGATTTTCAACAAACATCCTTATTATCCGGGCTTGCCGTTCGTTGATGTTGCCTATTCTGAGATAAGCCTCAGCCGACTGCCGCTCGGTCTGTTTCCTACGTATGTAGTCTTGAAGCTGCTTGAACGATTGTCCGAGCACTCTAAGATTGTAAGAAACAAAATAACCAATATCCATGCCGTCGGCCTCGGTGTAGAGGTACGACTTCTCGTAAGACTTCTTCGATTTGGCTATAACGCGTGAAATAGAAAGATACTCTGTCAGCCAGTAGCCCTTTTTCATCATGTACCAATAGAACAACGCCCTCGCCGTACGCCCGTTGCCGTCAGCAAAGGGATGGACGTAGGCCACGAGGAAGTGGACGATTATACCTCTTATAATAGGATGAATGAACACTCTCGGACTGTTATCGTTGAAAAAATCGCACAGTGATTGTACGAAGTCGGGTATCTCGTCATACGACGGAGGTGTGTGTACGGTCTCGTGAGTGATGCCGTTTTCTACCACAACGTCGTTGTTGTTTCTGAACCGTCCAGCATCATCTTTATCTTGAAGCGTCCCTTCTGTCATAAGTCTATGTACGTGAAGCAAAAGTTCTGGAGACAAGGGCTTCGACTTGTTTTCGACAATAAACTGTATGGTCTGATAATTGTTGAAAATCATCCGCTGCGACTTGTCCTTAGGCGAGAGCTTCTTCCGAAGCATGTCCTTTGCCACTTTGCGCGTAGTGGAAGCTCCCTCCATCTGACTGGAATAGATTGCTTCTTCCATCAGCGAGCTGACAAGATATTGCTGTTTCTCCTTTCCACCCGAAATTATCGCATCGCTTCCCCATGATCCTCCGAAGTTCATGTCGAATTCATGACACTGTCTCTGCATCGAATTGGTAATGCTCAATGATATTCCATACTTGTCCCAGACACGTAGTCTGTTTGACAGTCGCGAAACCTTCACATGCGTCCACAATTGCTCTGGTGTCATATCGTCTGGAGTTTTCATATACTTCACAGCATCCCAGTAAGCGTAAGTCTCGTTTATCTTTTCCACGGCGCGTGTAATGTCAGCACTGGCCGACGACAACATGGCATCGATCAGGTCACGTTCTTCTATATATGGAGGCTTTTCTAACATAGAACAATCTATTTGTTTCGGCCTCAAAGTTATAAAATTCTTTCCAATTCTGCAAACATTGGAAAGAATTGGAGAGCGTCAAAGCATTATAGAACTATATAACCAAAGAAAAATAGAATGTACGAAAGAAGTGGGGGCATCAAAATTATTGGTAACGCAAGGACTGGAATCCTCAGTAGGTGTTAATGCTTTGATAACCAGAGAATAAGATTGAACCAGTTTTGATAAACTTTCCTGTCTGTGGATATCTGCAACTAAACACTTCATATTATATAATGTATGTTTTGTCGTCAAGCCAGAAGACTTGCTATAACTTAACGTCCAGTGCGGCTTCAATCGCATCATCCATGTCATAGTATTTGTACTTTCCCAATCGTCCTCCAAGGGTTAATGTAGGATAACGTTTTCTGATAAGGTCTGCATAGTTCTGGTAACGGCAGTTGTTTGTGTCGTCATTGATTGGATAGTAAGCCTCTTGTCCGCGCTTCCACTTCATCGGATATTCAAATGTTATGATAGTGTGCTGCGTAGTGCATTGCTTGTCAAAATGCTTGTGTTCTATAGTTCTTGTATATGGGACATTTGACGACGTTTCATTTATTACGGCTGTTCCTTGCCAGTCGTTTTGTTCTTTTCTTTCTATAACAAAATCCAGACTTCTGTATTCCAGCTCCCCGTAACAGTAATCTGCCAGTTCGTCTGCCATACCAGTGTAAACAATACGATTGGCTTTGTTTGTCCAGAAGTCTCGGTTCTCGTTAAAGTCGATTCCTGTCTTTACTTCTATGCCATCCAGCAGCTTGTGTATGAGCAATCGGTATCCGAAGATTGGGATTCCCTGATAGCGGTCAGAGAAATATCGGTTGTCGAACGTTGTGCGAATAGGCAACCGGTTTATTGTCGATTGAGGCAG
>CALBJK010000034.1 GCA_937892695.1 uncultured Prevotella sp. | reverse complement strand
AACAAGCTCGGCTATGTGCCCTACGACGTAAAGATAAACGAGAATGTAGCCCGAACTCTCGAATATGCCTACGACGACTGGTGCATCTACGAGTTTGGCAAGGCTCTCGGCAAATCGAAGAAAGAGCTTGCACCCTTCCGCAAACATGCCCTCAACTACCGCAACGTTTTTGACAAAAGTTCCAATCTGATGCGTGGACGCAACAAGGACGGCAAGTTCCAAACTCCGTTCAGCCCTCTCAAATGGGGCGATGCCTTCACCGAGGGCAATTCCTGGCATTATACATGGTCGGTGTTCCATGACCCACAAGGTCTCATCGACCTCATGGGGGGAAAGCAAGTGTTCAACCAGATGCTCGACTCCGTATTCAATGTTCCGCCATTGTTCGACGACAGTTACTACGGCGGAGTGATTCACGAGATACGCGAGATGCAGATAATGAACATGGGCAACTACGCACACGGCAACCAGCCTATACAGCATATGATTTATCTCTACGGCTACTCAGGCCAGCCTTGGAAAACCCAGTATTGGATACGTGAGGTGATGGATCGTCTCTACACTCCAAATCCTGACGGCTACTGCGGCGACGAGGACAACGGACAGACATCGGCCTGGTACGTGTTCTCGGCTATGGGATTCTATCCCGTATGCCCAGGTTCGGGCGAGTACGTTCTAGGCACTCCCTATTTCGACCGTCTTACCCTGCACCTTGAAAACGGAAAGGACGTGTCGATAATCGCTCAAAACAACAGCAAGACCAACCGCTACATCGACCAGATGAGCATGAACGGACAAAAGTACACCAAGAACTACGTCACCCACAACGACCTGCTCCAGGGTGCAAATTTCACGTTCGTCATGTCGTCTAAGCCCAACCTGCAGCGCGGTACTGCTGACAGCGACGCTCCCTACTCGTTCTCTCGCGACGAGAAGAAATAGTATTTGTCAACATCAATCGGACAGATTAACGTACGCTTGGTTTAAAACTACCGTCCATAATGCAAAAAGTCCGGAAGCATATTCTTTGCTTCCGGACTTTCTTGCATTATGTGACGATTATATCCATTCGGCATACTCAATGTTCTTCGTCCAGTCTGAGCTGTTTTGGTCATAATTGGGGTTCTTCTTGCGTTCCTTTCGGGCTTCTATTATGATTTTCCCGTTCGCGCAGAAAATATTGTCGTCCTGATTCTTCACGAAGCTGCCCCTCGCGTTTATACGGTCTGGCAGGGTGAACAAGCGCGTCAATGTCTTCTGCCCGATAAAACGTGTCATAGCCGAGATCCGCAAGCATTGGATGCTATACTACGGATGCGCCGACTCAATGGTTGGCGTAGCCGTGTACGACCCGAGCCAATGTACAGGATGCGGCTACCTAATACATAGAACGCCAACAGTCGACTGACAACATCCACCGTAAGGACAGACCTTGTACCTGCCCGTTTTTGTTCTATTTCGGAACAAAGATATTTTCGTTTGAGAACTGGCACCGTTTTTTTTAGTTGATTGATATTCAGAAAGTTAGGACAAGTGCTGCTTCTACGTTCCAATATGCCGCATTTCATGTTCTGATATGCGGCATATTAGCGTCTGAAACGCGGCATATCAGAACGTGAAAACGGTCATATCGGGAAACAAGAAAAAGATTGTTCTATTTGTCGGATTTTTCGTTTCACCTCAAAAATGATTTCAGTATCGTTTGAGCAACTTCGGACGTTCTGCTTTACGGAATATATTTTGTACTTTTGCATGTCGTTGGCATTTATCCGTAAACAACCAATGACAACAAAATGAAGATTACCGTAAATGACATAAAGGAATGGTTCGGACGATTCAACGACGAATACTTCGGCGGTGAACTGCCACAGCCGCGTCTGATGCTGTCGAAAGCGAGCACCCGACTAGGCTCTATGGCGTATCGTAGACGCAGGAAGCTGTTCAGTACCGAACTGTACGATTTCACCATTCGCATCAGCACCTGTTATGACTTGACCCAAAAGGAATACCGCGACGTGCTCGTTCACGAAATGATTCACCTCTACATAGCCTACAAGGGACTGCACGACACGTCGCCTCACGGACAGGTGTTCCGCTCTATAATGGAACGGCTCAACCGCACGCACGGTCTGAACATGAGCGTTTCGGCTTCGGTGAACAAAGAAAAAAGGGAAGGCGGAGTGCCCGAAGACAAGACATATCTGGTACTGGCCTTGCGTATGGTAAACGGCGACCGTATGCTGTCGGTTGTCAATCCACGCTATGCCCTTTCTATAGACCGGCGGTTGGGGACGATAAGACAGGTGGAACACCGCGAATGGTTTAGCAGCACCGACAAATACTTCTTCGGTTTCCCTGCCGTCAGAAGTCTGAGAGGAAGGAAAGTGAAGAAGGAGTTGTTCGACGAAATGACGGGAAAGATGACAGCAGTGAAACTCGGAACGAAGTCTACGAACTGAATATCACCATCACGGCTCCGGCAACCATAATGACCGAGCCGAGGAGTTTCTTCTTTATGTTCTGCTCGTGGAACAGACGGCAGCCCATCACAACGCTCACAATTGTAGATAGTTGGAACAGGGCAAGACCGTAGCCTACATCGATGTGACTGAAAGTGTAGGTGGTGGCATACTGGGTTATGCCGATACAGGCTGTCATTGCTACAAAGGCGAGGCTGTCGCGCTTATGCGTAATAAGTACTTCGCGTCGCAGATTGACACGCATTACTATCTGCAGCAAAAAGGCGAACAACGCCCCGAACCAACACCATACAACAAACGCCGTAGATGTGTCAGAGAACAGTATCACCTTTTTTATAAACACTGCTTCGATAGCTGTAAGAACCATTGCCGTGAGCCGGAACTGTATCTCACAGTTCTTCAGCAACCGCCATGAGAAACCTTCCTTCATAGTTTCGAAGATAAAATAGCTGCCGAACACTATCACCACTACACCGGCAAATCCCATCAGAGAAGGCAGCTCGCCGAGCAGTACTATTCCTGTCACCATGCCGACAATGCTCTTGTACGAATTGACCGGACCGAGAATGGACAGGTCGCCACGATGAAGGGCAAGAACAAGAAACGCATTGCCCACCGAGCCGAATATGCCGCCAAGCAAAGCATAGAGCCAGAATCCGACACTAAGGGCTGGCCAGTCAGTGCCCGGAGAAATGGTCAGACAAGCCACGCTGAGCAGCAGATAGGACATGAAGTTGACCGTAAGGGCGTTGTGTCCGCTTCCGGTGAGCCGTTTCTGGAACACGTTGGCAAAGGGATTGGCCAGAATACGGAGTATAATGGCAATGATGGTTATCATCTGACAAAGGTGGATAATCAGTTTAAAAAAACGGCAGACCTGTTGCAGTCTGCCGTTTATATAAAGTAGGCTTGTTAACGGGCAAGCATCTGGCTCACGCCGTCAAGACTGCCGTCGTTTTTGGCAGGAGCTATTCCGAGCAAATGACACAGCAGCGGATAGACATC
>CALBJK010000033.1 GCA_937892695.1 uncultured Prevotella sp. | reverse complement strand
TGAGATGAGAAAGCACGAAACCGCCGTATGCGGAACCGCATGTACGGTGGTGTGGAAGGGTCAGTAAATGTGAAAGTAGGAGGTAAGTGCCTTTTACAAATAACATTTACCTCCTACCCGATATTTCCAAACAGGCCTTTGAGACAACCTGACGGTTTAAACTTTGCTAATTTGCTAACATGCGGACGTCCATTAAACAAAAAACAATATCATCCATCTTAGGCACATTATTCGGCAAAGACCTTATTTTGTCCTTTGTTTTCTATTCTTTTTTACAATAATTTTGTTACATTTGCAACTGAAATAAACAATTATTCATAAATAAACTCTTGGACTTCTACTCTAAACTTCTGAATTCGTAATTCTAAATGCAAACAGATGTCCGACATAAAACATATTAAAGCTATACGATGACCAAATATGTTCTAGTTATTGTAACCGCATTGATGACCGCATTGGGCTGTATGGCTCAAGAAGGTACGGTAGACCGTTACCAGCTAAGTTACATCAATATGTCGACCGGAATGCCTAACAACTTTACCGATGACATTTATGAAGACTCCCAAGGATTTGTCTGGGTGAGTACTCACGGAGGCGGACTGGTGCGTTATGACGGTTTCAACTTTGTAAATTTCGGATTGGGCGGCTCCGTCATAAAGCTTCGCAGCAACAGTTGCCGCAATGTCTGTGAGGATTCGTTCAAACGGCTCTGGATAGCTTTCGAGGAAGGTCCGCAGGTGCTCGACCTCACCACCATGCACCCCGTCACACCTCCTTGTGAAAACAAGATATTGCAGACAAAGCTTAATAAGGCTCTGCGCGACCTTTGTACCCGTATGTATGCCGATACCAAGGGCAACATGTGGATGATTTCGCCTACCCGGCTCTATCGATTCGCCTTCAACGCCGAAGGTGTGGTGAGGAGCGTCCTTTCAGTCCCGTTCCCGTCAAATGCTCCCGACTTGGGCATTTGTGATGTCTTTCGTCGCGGAACTGTCGTGCTGTGCAATAACGGAAAGGTGAAAGAGTTTTACGCCAACGGCAACCGTATGATGTCAAAAGACCTTACAGCTATGTTTGCCCCTTTGGGCAACCGCTACGCCGACGGCATAATCTATTATAATAATAAGGTGTGGCTGGCTACCAACCAAGGTCTTTTCAATAGCGGCGGGGAGCAATACCATTGCACATCGGGAGACCATTCACTGCAACACGAACTGGTGACAAGTCTTGCTGTCGCCCCCGACGACAAGTTGCTTGTAGGGACACTCTGCGGGGTGGACATAATCGACCGTACAGGCAGGATGGAACACTGGAACGCATGTAATACGATGAATCCGCTGAGCAGCAACTTCGTGAATTGCATCTTCTCTAAGCACGGACAGATATGGGTGGGCACAGAAACAGGAGGCATAACAAAACTTACACCGCGACAGCTGCAGCTCGACTTCTACCGTAACATCCCGTCCGATCCATCAAGCCTTTCGCCCAATGCGGTGAACGCCATGTACGCAGCCCCTGACGGCAACCTTTGGGTAGGAACGGTCGAAGGCGGACTCAACTTGCAGTCCTTTGGCAGCAACTGTTTCATACATTTCACAACATCTAATTCCGGGTTGCCGCACAACAGCGTGTCGACCATTGCACCAGACAACAGGGGAAATTTATGGATTGGAACCTGGGGATTGGGCGTGGCAGTGATGCCTTTGTCGCATCCGGGCAGGATAACCAGAGTGGCTGGAGGCGAGCGTCTGCTCAATTTCGTAGGGTCGATGGTGTATGATGCTGTCAACGACGGAGTATGGATAGGCACGAACGACGGCTTGTTCTTCTTTGACATGAAGGCTAAAAGGCTTCTACATCCTTTTAAGGGTTGTCTGAACGTGAGAGGATGTATCGGCAGTCTTGTCACCAAGGACCACAAACTGTTTATGGGATGCGTGAAGGGAATGATAGAAGTAGAACTGTCACGCCGCAATGGCGACGGCACTTTCCCCGTGCATTACCATCCATACAAGCTCGACAATCCCGGCAGCGGTGTCATTGACAAAATCATTTCGTTCTGTCAGTCGCACGACGGTAAGATCTGGATGGGCAGTAACGGATACGGACTGTACTGTTACAACTATGACAAAGACGGACACAGACGTGTAAAGTCGTACACTACAAGCGACGGACTGTCAAACAACACGGTGAAGGGAATAGTCGAAGACCGACAGGGTATGCTATGGGTGGCAACCGACAACGGACTCTCAATATTCAATCCCCGTACCGAGACATTTAGCAACTTCTCGGAAAAGGATGGGCTGCTCAACGCACAGTTCTATTTTAACGGTGCTATATGCAGTCCGTCGGGCAGAATATATCTGGGAACCAAAAGCGGCCTGATAGCGGTGAAGGGTCTGAACCAGTCGACTCTTTATACCGGAAACTTGCACTTCACCGAACTTTCGGTCGACAACCAGCCGGTAGTGGCCGGGAGCTATTACATAGACAAGGACATCTCGATAGCCAAGGAAATGAAGATACACGAAAGTGACAAGTCGTTTACAATCAGTTTCTCGGCACTCAACTATATGAGTGAAACCCAAGGTGTCTACCGCTATCGTATGCGCGGATACGAAAACGACTGGGTTCAGCTGGAACCCGGTCAGCACAGTGTGAGATATTCGACATTGCCGGCCGGCGACTATGAGTTTGAAGTGAAATACGCTCCGTCGGTTCATTCGGACAAGGAGCAGAGAATTTCCATCGGTGTCAGTGTAATCCCATATTTCTGGAAAAGCTGGTGGTTTGTCACCTTTATGATAGTTGGGTTTGTGGTACTGTTGCAGTATGCTTACCTGCGTCGTCTCCGTATCATGCGCGAGCGTGAGGCCGAGGAACTCTATCGTCCCATTGAGGCTGCCCTGAAAGACAGTGCCGAGCCGGGCAAACTGCAGTCGCGCATACAGACCATACTGGAAAACCAGAAGCGTTATCAGGAAAGCCAGCAGAAGACTATCGAGGCCGACAAGAAGGAGGTGACGGAAAAGGTCAAGCCTTTCATGCAGGAACTGATGGAGGTGATGGAAGAAAACTACGGCAATCCCGAATTCGGCGTACAGGAGTTGGCCGACGCAATGCACATCAGCCGTAGCCAGCTGAGCAAGAAAATAACATCTGAAAGCGGATTGCCTCCTACACAGTTCATACGCAACTACCGGCTCGACATAGCCAAGAAGATGCTCGCCGAGAATGTCGCCAACCGCAACATTACCGAAATAGCCTATCGTGTGGGCTTCAACGACCCTAAGTATTTCACCCGCTGCTTCACAAAGCTATATGGAATGTCACCGTCATCATATAAGGGACGACAAAACTGACATTGGCATCTTTATCTTATCCGACAAACTGAACAAATTTGGCATTAAACTATAGCCAAGTTTAATTGGTGGCTATAACCGGCGGGCATTCATTTACGTTCATCTTCCAGTAGAGAGGATAAAAAGTACGTCTCCTCAAAGGGTCTTCTTGTCTGGGAAATACTCGCCATAGGCAGAAGTCTCTGCTTGTGGAGACCTGCCGACGGAATGCTATGTTTGTTCGGCCAGACACACAGAATGAGCGTATCTATTTGTGTAGTTATGATTTACGTAGACGTAATGCCGACCCGCTTACGGCCATAACAGGCTGTTTCACTGTGTGGGAACACAACGGTAGACAAAAATAACATATCAAAAAAATCCACGGTAAAGTATATTTGTCCACCTAATTATTGCTTTTGTCCACCTGTTCTTTTTTCTCCAATCGTAATTTTGCGACAAGCAAAAGCAATGATTTGCGTGTAATTGAATAATTCTGCAATCAGCTTGATGGCAATCGTACAGTACAAGTATAACATTAAACAAATTAATAAACCTAACGATTAAAACGATGAGAAAACAATTATTCTCAATCATGCTATGTCTCGGAGCAGCCGGAGGTGCAGCATTTGTCGCCCCGACATCCGTTATGGCTTCGGTCGACCAAGACCAGGTGATAAAGGTTAAGGGACAAGTCATCGACGGTCTGGGAGATCCATTGATTGGAGCTACTGTTAAGGCCAAAGGTTCCAAAGAACGTGCCGTTACTGACATGGACGGAAACTTTGAAATCAGTGTGAAAGCCAACGCCACACTGCTTGTGACCTACCTTGGTTTTGAGGAAAAGGAAATAGCCGTCCGCTCACGTGCTGTCCTCGGTACTATCCAGCTAACCTCAGCAACCAATCTGCTCAACCAAGTAGTAGTGGTAGGTTACGGTACACAGAAGAAGGCCGACCTGACAGGATCTGTCGCCATCGTAGATGCCGACGAGATGAAAAAGGTTTCCCACTCCAACATTTCATCAATGCTCGAAGGTAAGGTCGCCGGTGTGCAGATTACCTCGGACGGCCAGCCCGGAGCCGACCCGAGCGTGAGGATACGCGGTATCGGTTCTTTCGGCAGCACAGCCCCTCTCTATGTCATCGACGGTGTGCCGATGGGTACCACCATCCGCGACTTCTCGCCTAACGACATTGCCACAATCCAGATTCTCAAAGACGCTTCGGCCGGGGCTATCTACGGTTCGCGCGCAGCCAATGGCGTGGTCATCATCACTACGAAAAACGGTAAGAAAGACCAGCCCCTGAAGGTGAACTACACAGGTTATGTCGGTGCCGATATTATCCCGGACGACGTTTACGACGTGATGAACGCCGACCAGTACAGCAACTATATAGGCCAGGCTTGTGCCAACTCTGGCACTACTCTGCCCGGTGGTTACTCGCTGAACCCCACTACCGGACGCTACCAGTTCATGGACAATACCGACACCGACTGGTTTGACGAAGTGTTCAAGACCGGTGTACGTCAGAACCATAATGTGGCCCTCAGCGGCGGCAGTGCCAACAGTACATATAATGTGTCGCTCGACTATTTCGACCAGCGCGGAACGCTCGAAGGCGCAGGTCCTAACTATGAGCGTTTCACCGCCCGTGTGAATAACACTATGGACACAAAGTTCATAAAATTCCGCACCAGTATGGTGTATTCGCATTCCGACCAGGACAACATGGGTCTGTCCAACGCCTCGGAGTATGTGCAGGGTCTGTACGGCGACGTGACCAATGTGCTGCGCGGTACATTGCTGATGCAGCCCACCATCAAGGCATACGACAACTCTACGTGGGTGCTCGACGACAAGGTGGGTGCCGCCAGCGGCTATCGGTACGACGCTTACGGATATGGTGTTTACTATAACGGCATACACGGCGACATCTTGGCCTCCAACCCTCTGCTTGTCAACAATCTGCTGCAGCGCAATACTCTGGTAGACCGCTTCGTAGGTACAGCCTCGGCCGATGCCGACCTGTTCAAGATGATAGGTCTGAAGAGCAAGAACCACAGTCTGCATTACAACATCAACCTCTCTTACAGCAAGACCGAGGCCAAAGACAAGACGTGGATTCCGGCATGGATACAGAGCAACCGCGTGTATCTGGACAAAAGCAACGAACGTCTGACAAAGGGTTCTCGCAACTACTCTGACGCTCTGATAGAGAACACCCTCACTTACAATGGAACTATCGGCAAGCACAATATCAACCTGCTCGCCGGTATGACATACGAGGAGGAGAACACAAGTCTGCTGACAGGCTGGGGCATCAATTTCCCCGAACCCTACTTCCTGCAGCTACAAAACGCAGCCAACACATTTTCTTCATCATACGAATACAAGCACGCCCTTGCTTCTTACGTGGGCCGTCTGAACTATAATTACGACGAGAAATATCTTCTCTCGGCAGTGGTACGCCGTGACGGAAGCTCCCGTCTGAGCAAGAACATACGCTGGGGAACGTTCCCGTCAGTATCAGTGGGATGGCGTCTGGACAAGGAAAAGTTCTTCCCCATCAACCGCAACATCGTCAACATGCTGAAGATACGCGGCAGCTATGGTGTGCTCGGTAACGAGAACATCGGCGAATACCAGTACATGACTACTATGAGCCGCAACAACATGACCTATAGCTTCGGCAATAGTCCGGTGACAGGTTCAGCGGTATCGACATTCGTGAACAGCGACATTGCATGGGAGAAGAAGAAGAGCACCAACGTCGGTATCGACCTGGCTCTGTTCAACAACCGTTTGGAGTTTACAGCCGAGTGGTATAAGAACCGTTCTGAAGACCTGCTCTACGCTGTTCCGGTGCCCGAACAGGCCGGTGTGTCTAACACGACAGTGACGATGAACGCCGCCTCGATGGACAACAGCGGCTTCGAGTTTTCGGCTACCTACCGCAACCGCGACCGCGTCTTCAAGTATGAAGTGAGTGCCAACCTGAGCACACTGAAGAACAGAGTAACCTCGCTCGGTTTCGGTACCGACTCGTACATAACCGGAGCATACGCCACATTCGTCGGTCACGAGATAGGCCAGTTCTACGGATGGGTGTTCGACAAGATAGCCCGCACACAGGCCGACCTCGACAACGCTCCGCTACAGCAGGGCGCAAACATCGGCGACTGTCTGTACAAGGATATCAACGGCGACGATGTAATCGATGCCAAAGACCAGACTGTGTTGGGAAGCGGTCTGCCCAAGGTCAACTTCGGACTGAGCGCACATCTCGAATACAAGGGCTTCGACATGAGCATCTCGACATACGGCGCGTTCAACTACCATGTGTCCGACGATATCTACAACAGTCTGAACTCCTGCTACGGATGGGGCAACAAGGACGTAGCCATGGCCGATGCCAACCGCTTCGCCGAGGACGGCACCTATCTGTCTAACGTTCCGCGCACATACGCTGCCAACAACGCCACACTGGCATGGAATGACCTGTTCAGCTCACGCAAGATACAGAACGCGGCTTACTGGAAAATCGCCAATGTAGAGTTGGGCTACAACTTCCCCGACAAATGGTTTAAGGGAGTTGTAGAGGGAGTGCGCCTGTATGTGTCGGGCCAGAACCTTTACACTTTCACGGGTTATCACGGATACAACGTCGACTATGCCGGCGGAACATTCACCCCGGGCTACAACTTCTGCTCGTTCCCCAGTGCACGGACATTCATGTGCGGACTGCACTTCACATTCTGATTGCCGGGCATAAGGACAAAACCAATAGAACCATCATTAAAAAGACTATCCAATCATGAAATTATATAAGTTATCATTAGCTCTGTTGCTCGGACTCGGCACGATGACTTCGTGCGAAGACAAGCTCGAACTGACAAACCCCAACGAGCAGACCACCGGAACATTCGGATTTAATGCAGACGATCTGGAGGAATGTGTCATTGCTGCATACAACCATACCCGTATGGAAGGTTCATACGCCCGTGTGGGCTACACCATCGATGTGGTTCGCGGCGATGAGGCTTGGAACTCCTCGCAGGTCTGGTACCTGTCGTTTGACGACCTGAACACGCCTTTCACCGATGATACCGCCATGTGGCCGTGGCGTGAATGGTATTACACCATAAATGTGTGCAACTTCATCCTCTCCCGTACTGGCGGCGACGACGCACAGCTGGCCGAGAACATGAAGCGCATCAAGGGACAGGCTCTTTTCATCCGTGGTCTGGCCTACTATAACCTTGCCGGATACTATCAGAATCCGCCTCTGATTACCGACTATGCAGGCTATTCTACTCTCGACGGCCTGTATGGCAAGAACAGTTCGTATGATGAAGTGCTCGACCAGGTAGAGAAGGATTTCTCCGAAGCAATGGCTCTTCTGCCTTCGCGCGATGAAGGCGGCGAATGGAGCAAGGGACGCGCAACCTGTGGCGCTGCCGCCGGATACTATGCCCGTACACTGATGCAACGCCATAAGTATAGCGAAGCATTGACTGTGCTCAAGGACATTATCGCCAAGAAGTACGGTACTTACCGTCTGATGGACAACTACGGTGACAACTTCCGTGAGGGTCCTGAATACGAGAACAACGACGAGAGCCTTTTCGAAATACAGTATCTCGATTACGGTTCGCAAGGCACTGACGACGAATGGACTCCGGTCAACACCAGTCCGAACGCCACGCAAGGTTCTGCCATCGAGTCGAACTTCGGTCCTGCAAAATACGGCGGATGGGCCGACATCTCGGCTTCGCCCTGGCTCTACAACCTTTTCAAACAGGAACGCACTACAGCCGGTAAGCTCGACCCGCGCCTTTATTGGACTATAGGTACATACGAGGTCGACTGGGAAGGCTTCGAGTTTGGCAACGTGGGCTACAACCAGCCGATGACAGCCACCGAGACCGTTGTTACCAATGACATCAACGGCGGTCTGCCTATAGCAAAATGGACAAACCTGCGCACTGGCCTATATGATAAGGTGGTGACCGGTCTGCATGACGGTATCAATCTTCGCATGATGCGTTATTCCGACGTATTGCTTCGTGCCGCCGAGTGTGAGAACGAAATCAACGGCCCTACCCAGCAGGCAATCGACTGGATTAACGAGGTGCGTAGCCGTGCAGGTCTGGCAGATCTGAAACTGTCCGACTTCACAACCAAAGACAAGCTGTTCGAGCAGATTGCCAATGTGGAGCGTCCGAAAGAGTTCGGCTGTGAGTTCGGTCGCGGTCTGGATTTGCTCCGTTGGGGCTTCTATTACAGTGCCGACCGTCTGCAGCAACTGAAAGAGCACGGCACTTTCCGCAAGACCCTTACCGATGTGAAAGACCCCGTGAACTACTCTGAAGTCGGGACCGACGCTACTGTAAAAAGTTCTTACGACTCTTATTACCAAGGCCATGAGTTCCTTCCTGTCACTCAGACATTGCTCAACAAGAATCCGAACCTGAAAGGCAATTCGGCCAACGACGGTACAGACAACTCAGCTTACTTCAGCGGAAAAGGTTGGACAGTACATCCGGTTGTGGACTTGACAAAGTAACAAAGACCGTTATCCATGGAGACAGTAACTGTCTTCATGGACAACCAAAAACATTCACCTATATTAATAGCAGAAAAATATGAAATACCTAAATAAAATGGCAGTCGGCTTCTCGTTTGCAGTAATGGCATTGACAGCATTGACCGGATGCGAGGGAGGCGACTTGTTCAGTGTTGATGCTCCCGACTGGATTTCGGAGAAAATCGACTCGATAGAAAGATCAAAGAATACCGGTGGTGAGGAAGTACTCGTCGGGATGCATGAAGATGTGTACACCATCGGTGCCACCGACTTCAGCAGCGGCTTCTGGTCAAGTTTCTCCAAGTATTATGTAGTGCCAGACAACCAGAAGTGGAACGCGGTCTTCAATCTGAATATCAACCCTTCGGCTCCTAATACTTATAAAAACTTTGGTCTTGTCATCACGAATGATGTTGACCGTAACGGAGATGGTTACAAAGAGTATGGCGTAATCCGTTTCGACAACCAGCCTAGCGGCAACTCGGAGTGGGGCGATTATATTGACAGGACTTGTGTGGAGAGTAACCTCACCTTTGAAACGGATACCGACGAAGGCATCCAGAAACTGGGAGGAAAGGTAACGTTGACCGTTGACCGTTCACGTCCTGATACGTTCTTTGTAAAGATAACCAACGGTACTGTCACCAAGACTTACATACAGGAGTCGAAGATTGTGAACCTGAACGCTGATGCAAGCAATACTAACATCCGTTGTTTTCTGGTTCCCGAAGGTTCGTTTATCGACTTCTTGCAGAGCAACATCGAACCTATCGGCGGATACACGTCGGCAGCCGACAAGAACCCCGTATCGATGGTGCTCAACAATGTTCCGGCCGAGGTTGACCTCGGTTCTGACCTTAACGAAGCAATGTCGGGTATGTCTGCCACCGTCACATTTGATGAAGGTGTGACCAAGGTTATCCCAGCCGACCAGCTGTACATTTCTGCAATTCCCGACATGGACGTAGCCGGTGAGAAGGAACTGATTGTCATCTACAACAAGACCTTCAAAGGCGAGAATGCTTCTACGCCAATAGTTGCTCACGCCAAATTTAAGGTTGTAAACGGAATAAAGAGCATAGCCGTTACCACAGCACCTGCACGCACAGAGTATTATTTCTACAGCTCTGCTGCAACTTCCGGCTTGCAGAACCGCACTCTTGCCTTCGACCCGACAGGCATGGTCGTTACGGCTACAGACAATAGCGGCAACTCGTTTGCAGTAGAAAATAGCAAGCTTTCATTCTCCTCTGTTCCTGCCACAGCCGGAACCCACAAGGTGACGATAACCACAGATAACGGCAAGACTGCCTCGGTAAACGTAAAAGTGGCCGCATCGGAGCTTGTTTCTCTCATACCCAGTCCTACCGTTCTGGGCAAGGAAGACAACAGTGTTACTTGGACTGACCAGCAGTACAGCAATTTCTCTGATATAAGCGTCGGCAAGACTGCCATGGTTTCGTTCACCAATTACAGCAGTCTGGCGGGCAACTGGAACAACTTCTTGGCCGTGCTCCGCAGCGGAACAGCCGAGCAGACCGTGCTGCGTGCCGACAACTACGGATGGGGCGCAGGCTACGATGCCTCTCTCAAATCTGGAGGACAGGCCGACTGGGCTACATGGCTCGCAGCAATGAACGGAGCTAAAGTGACTCTCTATGCCACCAACTGCAATAACGGAACCGTCGACGTGCAGATACTTATGAAGGGAACGGACGGCAAGACTTACACCCAGTACTATCTCGGGGTGAACAATATGACACCGTCCGATGTCAAGCTGGGCTTCTCTGTCGACGGCAGTCATCTGGTGTTCAGTTCGCCCAGTACAGCGCGTAGACACTTACATCGCAGATAATCAGAAATAGTTTTATTGCCTTCAGACAGCCTCTGGCATTTCTCCCCCGGGGCTGTCTGATACCTTCAAAAACATAAAACATTCCAAACAGAACAAAAATGAAATATCTGAATAAATCCTTATTGTTTCTTGCCTGTGCTTCCTTTCTGACTGTGGGTTGCAGCAACGACGACGATGAACCTATTGTGAATCCTGAACCTCCGGTGGTTGACCTGAATTCATACGTATGTCCCTCTTACGATGACAACTATCTCTCGGTTTCGACATGGGATGCCCGCAAGCAATGGAATCTTGCCAACGTCCACGACCCGTCGGTCGTGAAGGCGGCCGACGGCTATTATTATATGTATCAGACCGATGCCAGCTATGGCAATGCCCACCAGAGCGACCTGCGCAACAGCGGCAAGCACGGCCATTTCTTCTGCCGCCGTTCAAAGGATCTTGTCAACTGGGAGTTCATGGGCCGCACGATGGTGGGTCTGCCTTCGTGGATTAAGCCAAAACTCAACGAAATCCGTAAGCAGATGGGACTGGAAGAACGTCCTGACAGCTATTTTGCCAACGACCTCGACTTCGGCTATTGGGCACCTTGTGTGCGCAAAGTCAGCGACAACCTCTACCGTATGTACTACTCCATCACTTGCCCTGGCACTATCGACGGAGACGGAACATGGAGCGAACGCGCCTTCATCGGTCTGATGGAGACTACCGACCCCGCTTCCAACAAGTGGGAGGACAAAGGATTCGTCATCACCAATGCTTCGGACAAGGGGCTGGAATATCGCGTCAGCCAGACCGACTATAATAACTGCTATTTCAAGTATAACGCCATCGACCCTTCCTACATCATCACTCCCGAAGGCCAGCACTGGCTCATCTACGGTTCGTGGCACAGCGGATTTGCTGCTGTAGAGCTTGACCCCACTACCGGTAAGACCAAGGCCGAGCTGCCCAAACCTTTCGGTACGGCCGAGGATATAGCACCTTACGGCAAACAAATTTTCACTCGCGACAAGACAAGCCGCTGGCAGGGATCCGAGGCGCCAGAGGTGATCTACCACGACGGTTACTATTATCTCTTTGTGGCCTACGACGCTCTGGACGTTCCTTACAACACCCGCGTGCTCCGTTCTAAGAATGTAGACGGCCCTTACGATACCATGGACGGAGCAGTAACCGATGCCGCTAAGGGTGCAGGCAATAATCCTACTGTGCTGACCCATCCTTATAAGTTCGGCGAAGGCAGCGGATGGGTAGGCATAAGTCACTGCGCTGTCTTCGACGACGGTGAAGGCAACTGGTTTTATGCTTCACAGCAGCGTATGCCCGACGGTGTTCCGGGCATAGCTTCGAGCAATGCCATAATGATGGGCGGCGTGCGCAGCATTAAATGGATGTCGAACGGATGGCCGGCTGTCATGCCTGAACGTTACGGCGCAGTACCCCAAGAAACCATCGCAGAGAGCGAACTCGCAGGTACGTGGGAGCACATCGACCTGTCTTACAGTTACGGAAAGCAGCGCACGGCTACCGAGTTGGTGCTCGGTGGAGACCATACCGTCACCAAAGGTACATGGGCGGGCGCATCATGGAGCTATGATGCCAATACCGGTACGCTCACCATAGGACAACAGGAGATGAAGGTTCAGCGCGAAGTAGACTGGGAGGCCAGTCCACGAAAGGTGACAATCGTCTATACCGGTCTGAACGGCAACAAGAGCTACTGGGGCAAGAAGAAATAACAGCCGACGATTATGAAAATAAATTCGATTCTCATGGGAGCAGCTGTGGCTGTCGCTGCTCCTTTCATAAATAGCGGAATGTGTGCTTCTGCCCAGAAGGCTGCTGTGCAGCCGATGACGGTCGACACTCCGCTGGTGCATGATCCGGTAATGGCATACGAGAAAGGAAAGTACTACCTATACTGCACCGGACACGGCGTCACACAGATGACTTCGACCGACCGCCGCCACTGGACTCTGAACAAAGAGGGGGTTCTGCCTGATTCTAAAATACCGGCATGGACTCACGACAGCGTTCCCGGCTTCGAAACCCACATCTGGGCTCCGGACATTATAAAGTACCGCGACCGATGGTATCTGGCCTATTCGTGCTCGACATTCGGCAAGAACACTTCGGCCATCGGTTTGCTGAGCAACACCTCGCTCGACAATGTCGACGAATGGAAAGACGAAGGCTGCATTGTTGCCTCCCGGGGCGACCGCGACGACTGGAATGCCATCGACCCAAACTTTGTCATTGACGGTAAAGGCCGTCCATGGATGACGTGGGGGTCGTTCTGGGACGGCATACAGATGGTCAGACTAGACCGTACCATGCACGTCAAGAAAGGGAATAAGCCATTCACCATAGCCCGTCGGCATGCAGTAGGTGACACATCGGCCGAACCCAACCCAACTTCTCGTTTTGCCGGAACCAATGCCATCGAGGCACCATTCATCTTCCGGCACGGCGGCTACTACTATCTGTTCGTAAGTTGGGATTACTGCTGCCGGGGCATAAAGAGCAACTACCGTGTGGCCGTAGGCCGTAGCAAGAATGTAGCCGGACCATATCTCGACAAGGCCGGTAAGGACATGCGCGACGGTGGAGGCACGCTGCTTCTGGAAGGCGACAAAAAAGAGTTTGAGGCCATGGGCCACTGCTCTGTCTATTCCTTCCCCGACGGCGACCGTTTCTTCTGCCATGGCTACAGTGTGCCGAAGAAGGGCGCATCCATATTGGTAGAGAAAAAAGTGGTGTGGACCGACGACGGATGGCCAGTTCTGGAATAGCTTGTCTCATGTGAGTATCCATATTTGACATTACGTCTGGAGACGTATCGTAGTGGATAAAGAAGACGTACCGGAGTGTCGTCTCTACAGCGTGGAAAGGCAATCCTGATAAACATCGGCGGAATGTGGACAAGCATATTTCATGTTGCTTACAATCTGTAAGCAGTCGTCATGATTTTGACTGACAAATCTGTCTGTATTGCGGAAAGGGGCATTTCAGCGTGTGAAATGCCCCTTTTCAGCTTCTGATATGCGGCATATTAGAAGCTGAAAAGCCCCGTTTTGAAAGCTCAAAGTGGGGCTTTTATAATGCGTTTTAGAATCAATTGGTTATGTGATGTGCCCGGACTGCCGTTCTTGCGGTTACAATTTGAAACCTCAATCTAAGGATGGATAACAGTAGGCAAAGAATCGTGTGGTTATGGACGGCTTTCGCCTTCGACATATTCTTCGAGGAAGAAGTGTTCGCCGTCAAACACGGCGTAGGTGAACTGACTTATCCAGTCGCCCAGAATCACCATGCGGGTCTTGCGCGAGAGCATCAGGTCGAGTTCGATGTGACGGTGTCCGTACAGGAAATAGTCGATGTCGCGGTGGGTCTTCATGTAGTCTTTGGTGAAGCGCACGAGATACTCTTTGTCCTCGCCCATGTAGGGAGGTTCCTTGCCGTCGGCTCTCTTCAGACGGCTGTGCTTGGCCCAGTTCAGCCCGAGCCACATACCCCATCGGGGGTGTAAAGCGTTGAGCAGCAAACGGCATGTAGGGTCATGGAAGAGCTTGCGTAGAATCTTGAACTTGGTGTCGGGGTCGCCAAGTCCGTCGCCGTGGGCGAGAAAGAAAACCTTGTCGTAAAGTTCCACTGTGGCCGGGCGGGTGTGTACGGTCATGCCGCATTCTTCTTTGAAATAGTCGTGGATCCAGAGGTCGTGATTGCCGGTGAAGAAATGGACTTCGACCCCCATGTCTGTCATCTCGGAGATTTTTCCGAGAAAACGCGTGTAACCTTTCGGCACTACGTACTTGTATTCGTCCCAGAAATCGAACATGTCGCCGAGCAGATAGACGGCGGCAGCCTTGTCTTTGATGCTGTCGAGAAATCTCACAAGCCGTCGTTCCTGGGTGCGTCCGTGCTCGATGGCGAGCGACCCGAGGTGGGCGTCGGAGAGAAAATAGATGTTCTTGCGGTTCATGTTGTAGGATTTTTGGTAAACTATAAGGTTTGTAGAAATCAGTCGAATCCCAGCTCTATGCGTGCTTCTTCGCTGAGCATACTCTGGTCCCAGGCTGGTTCGAAGACGAGTTTGACTGTAGTGTTTTCCACTCCTGTGATATTGTTCACCTTTTGTCGCACGTCTTCGAGAATGTAGTCAGCTGCCGGACACGACGGTGCGGTGAAGGTCATGTCGATGTCGACATTGCCGTCGTCCTTCACGTCAATCTTGTAAATCAGTCCGAGGTCGTAAATGTTGACTGGTATTTCGGGGTCGTAGACGGTTTTGAGTACGTCGACAATCCGTTCTTCTATCTTTGTCTTTTCTTCTTGTGTCATAGTTGTGAAAAATGATTTGTTAGGCCCTTGCGGGCTGTGGCGGAGCTGTTGTTGTACTGTCCGTACAAAGCTATCAGTCCGAGCCGTTTACAAAGTTAAGAAAAAAAAATTTGCCAGCAAAATAAATCGTTCTTAAGTGCTGTGTGTTTGCGATTAAAAGTTCATATTTTGCCTTCTTCTGCATAGCTGTAGTAGCATCCGTCAGTGATGATGAGGTGGTCGGCTAAATGGATGCGCATCACGTCGCATGCTTTCTTTACGTTCTCTGTCAGTCGGTCGTCTTCGCGGCTCGGACGGGCGTTGTTGCTAGGATGGTTGTGACAGAGGGCAATGATGGTGGCGTTGTTGAGCAGAGCCTGGCGTATGATGATGCGCACATCGACAGCCGTTTCGGTTATTCCGCCGTGAGAGATACGTTCGGCCTTAATCAGGTGGAAGTTGCGGTTCATAAGCAACACCCATGCTTCTTCTACGTCGAGATCCTGCATCCGAGGGCGCATGTATTCGTAGATGGCGCCTGCTGATCCAAGGTCGCTGCGCATTTCGGCGCGTTCCATCTGTCGGCGTTTGCCCAGTTCGCAGGCAGCAAGGATGGTTACGGCTTTGGCTTCGCCTATTCCGTTGTAAGTCGTCAAGTCGTGCAAGCTCTTTTTCCCGAGTGTGTTGAGATTGTTGTTGCAGTCGGCAAGCACGCGCTTCATCAGGTCGACGGCACTCTCCCTGACCGAACCCGATCCAATAAGTATGGCCAACAATTCTGCACTCGAAAGAGCTTCGGCACCGAGACGCATAAGCTTTTCGCGCGGACGGTCGTCTTCCGACCATCGGTTTATGGCCAGTTTCTCAGGCTGTCGCCCATCTGTGGCTTGTAGAAGAGGTTCTGTAGACATGGCTGCTGTGACGGAATGGTTTACGGATTAGGAATAGAAGTTTTTCTCGAATGCGGAGAACTGGCCTTTTCCTCGGACACATCGTTTCCACCATGCTTCGATGAAACCAAAGCCATAGCCCATAAGCTGGGTGAAGGCTGCGGCGACACACAGAATTCCTATGTGTGGACTGTGCTCGGCTGCTGTACCTGCGAAGAATATAATCAGTGCGTAGAGGACGACAGGTATTAATGGTATCAGGTTCAGCGTGGCTGCAGCCAGCAATATGAGGAATATGACTCCAAGGGTGAATACCATCGGAAGAAGATGGACTATCTTGAGCGATTCTGGGTATTTCTTGTAGAGGTTGATGCGTGCTATTCCGCTGTTGTATACCTGACGGAAGAATTTCCGGAAGTCGGTTCTGCGCTTATGCCACACCCATGCTCCGGGGAACAGACGGCAAGAGTAGCCCGCCTTGAATATGCGGATGCTGAAGTCGATGTCTTCGCCGAATCTCATATCGGAGAATCCTCCAAGCTTCTGGTAAATGTCGCGTCGTATGCCCATATTGAACGACCGGGGATAGAATTTGTCGAGCTTCTTCTTTCCTCCACGTATTCCGCCCGTCGTGAAGAATGAGGTCATGGAGTATGATATGGCTTTCTGCGTGTCGGTAAACGATTCGTGGGCGCAGTCTGGTCCGCCGAATGCGTCGGAAGGCTGTCTCGTCAGCTCTTCATTGACAGCCTTTAGATAGCCTTCAGGGAGTACGACGTCGCTGTCGAGAATAATAAGGTATTCGCCCCGTGCTCGTTCGGCTCCGTAGTTACGGCTCTGGCCGGGACCTGAGTTCGGCTTCATGTAATAGTGCAGGTCGAGTTTGGCTGCATACTTGTCGCAAATGTCTCTGCATGGCAACTGTGAGCCGTCTTCTACTATAATTACTTCAAAGTCTTTATAAGACTGTCGGGTGAGGCTGCCGAGCAGTTCGCCCGCTTCGTCTGGACGGTTGTAGACGGGGATGATGAAGCTGTATTTCATGTTCGTTGGAATCTAAAACATTACAATGCATTTAGCAGAACAGTACGTCTGATGTGAGTTTTACGGAATTCCCGGAAATAAACGTCAAAGGGCAGGAACGTTGCTTTGTCTTTCTGTCAGCTTTGTGCCGTATCGGCCGGCTGCCGGCTGTCGTGAAGACCGAGTTACGTTCTTGCCCTTTGCTTTGTTTGTGTACGTTTCAGACTTGTGTGGAATTATTCCTTTACGCGCTGCAGATAGCTTCCGTCGCGTGTGTCTACCTGTACGAGGTCGCCTTCGTTTACGAACAGCGGCACACGAATCTCTGCACCTGTCTCCAGAGTGGCGGGTTTGAGAGTGTTGGTGGCTGTGTCGCCTTTGATGCCCGGTTCGGAATGGGTTACGCGCAGGTTTGTCTTGACAGGCATTTCGCCGAATAGCACAGTGTCGTTGGAAGCGTCGGAAACTACTTCTACCACGTCTCCTTCCTTCATGAAATCGACACCTGTAATCAAGTCGTGAGCTATAGGTATCTGGTCGAATGTTTCCTGGTTCATGAAGATATAGTCGTCGCCTTCCTTATAAAGGTACTGGTAAGGACGACGCTCTACGCGCACGTCTTCGAGTTTTTCGCTTATGTCGAAGCGACGTTCCAAAACACGTCCGTCTACGACATTTTTCAGTTTCACACGCATGAATGTGTTACCCTTGCCTGGTTTGACGTGCAAAAAGTCGATGACGAAGAACAGCTTTCCGTCCATGCGGATGCATGTTCCCATCTTAATGTCTTGTGAGTTGATCATAATGTTTTATTTGTCTTTATTATGTTGTCTTTGTTGAAACGCGGTGCAAAGTTACTGCTATTTTGGAAAAAAACCTAAATAAAGAGGCTAAAAAACTTGTAATTTTTGGCCGTTTAAAAAGAATTGAGTAATTTTGCAGCCCAAAGTGTGAAACAATAACAATAAAAATAAATAACAACAATGAAAAGAACATTTCAGCCTCACAACAGAAGAAGAGTGAACAAACACGGCTTCCGTGAGAGAATGGCTACAAAGAATGGCCGTCGTGTATTGGCTTCCCGTCGCAAGCATGGTCGCAAGAAGTTGACAGTTTCTGACGAACATCACGGCAAATAAGCTGTTGGGAACGCAGACGGAATTCTTATCAAACACTCATAACGAAGGGCAGGAATCGACAGGTTTCTGCCTTTCTGTGTCTTTAACCAAAATCAGTCATTAGAATTTGACATGTCAAACGTAGATTAAGAAGTCATCTCTTCGCCGATGATATGTCTTTCAGCGTTCCGGAAAAGCGTATGTCGGGAAATGGCGAAACTGCAGGTCGGAGTAGACAAGCTGTATGAAAACAAATAAGGGCGGGACAGTGGCTGTGTTTTCAGTCGCTGTCCCGCCTTTATTCTTTGGGTCTCTGCCTGTTGTCTGGCAGTGTAAGGAATGTGTCAGTATTCGTCCTCGTTGAACAAAAAGTCTTCTTTTGTGGGGTAGTCGGGCCAAATGTCTTCGATGCTGTCGTATACTTCACCTTCGTCTTCGATTTCCTGTAAGTTCTCAAGAACTTCAAGCGGTGCGCCCGAACGCATCGCGTAGTCGATGAGTTCGTCTTTGGTAGCTGGCCAAGGAGCGTCTTCCAGTTTGGAAGCCAGTTCAAGTGTCCAATACATAGTCTTAAAATTTAATTTGTTCCTGCTTTAAGTGTTGCGGCTGAGTCCCCACGGTTGGAATATGTGGGTAATCTGTCGCTTTATGGTGCAAAAATAATAAATTCCGCTTTATTTCAAAGTCTTATGCAGAGTTTTTTCTTCTGTTTTCATAATAAAGTTTAAATGTCGTGCGAGTGCGAAGAGGTAGTCGGACAGGCGGTTCATGTAGGCTATGGCATGACTTTGGGTATGTCCGGATGCGGCGATGAGGCTGCGTTCGGCTCGTCGGCATACTGTCCGGCACACATGACATTGTGCTGCTGCAGCCGTTCCGCCGGGCAGGATGAAGTCGGACAAGGGGGGCAGTGGGTCGCTGATACGGTCGATGTCCTGTTCTATTTCTTCTGTGTCTGCCTGTGAAATGGCTTCTTTACTTTTGAAGTGACCCTGCAATTCCTGTCCGACAGCGAACAGTCGTCGTTGAATGTGCTCAAGCAGACTGATGTCGGTGCAATCGGGCATCATGGCAATGAGCAGTCCGATGTTGGAGTTAAGTTCGTCTATATCGCCTGAAGCCGTTACTCGTGGGTCTGTTTTAGCCACAGCTGTGCTGTCTGCTATGGTGGTAGTGCCGTCATCTCCTTTTCGGGTGTATATTTTGTTTTTCTTTTCCGGTGCTGCTGTCATGGTCAGAAATTTACAATATAGTTTTGTTTTGGTCTTATTTTGTCGAAGAAGACAATTCCGCAATAGTACAGGTCGAAAGTAACCCCGGCGCGATTGTCTTCTGTAAGCCAATGCCACACGTGCTTGGCCTCTGTGTCTTGATGTATGTCTTCGATGATGAGTATTGTGTCGTCGCTTGCTTGGACTATGGCCTTCTCGACTGCTTGTGCAAAGTGGCAGCAAGGTGTCATCCTTATCAAGGCGGTGCCTTTAGCTTCTTCTATGGTTTGCATGGCTTCGTCGGCCGTTGCGTTGTATGGTACGGCGACTATCTTTGTACGGCGGCATCCACGCGAAATGTAGCTGGCATATGCGTCTGTGGCCGGGGCAAAGTCGATGCATGTGTCTGCCTGGGCAAAGTTAGCTATGCGGAAATAGAGCCGGCACAGCTTTCGTGTGTCGCGGCTGATGCCCTTTACGCTGTGTTTCAGGTCATCGTATGCATAGTATGGGTAATGCTCGTTGACGACGTACCTTATGAAATTGTATGCCGAAGGCGACTGCACCCCGAATCCCCGGCTGTGGCCGATGCGCATCAGCCATCTTGCTATGGTCTTTATCCGTGTCATGTATAGGTAACTCTGAATGGCTAAGCATGATGATTTGCAAAGTTAGACAAAAATGACCGCTTGGTAGCATGACAGTCTGTTTATTTATCCTTTTTTTCAACTTTAGCAATGGTTTTGTTTTGTTTTTTGCGATGTTAGTGCTATCTTTGCATATAATATAGACTGCGTCCGGCAACATGAAAGCAAGCTTTCCGCTGTCTTCACGGAGCATTCTGCACAGGTCATAAGTTTGAATGAAAACATCAGAACTATTCGGCAAAATGAGGAGTACGTATCTTTGGGGCAATCTCGCTGCAATGGCAATCGTTGTGGGTTTGCTGTTGCTTGGCGTGAAATACGGGCTTGACCTCTATACCCATCATGGTGAAGAAATAAAGATACCGGATGTACGTCACAAGAAGTTTGACGATGCTGAACAGATATTGGGCAATCTCGGGCTGCCAGTGGAGGTGAGCGACACAGGATATGTGAAGAATCTTCCTCCAGACTGTATTCTTGAACAGACCCCCGGCCCTGGTGAATATGTCAAGTCTGGACATATTATTTATGTGACGGTCAACGCATCACATTCTCCAACGATAACCCTTCCTGACCTTGTGGACAACAGTTCGCTGCGCGAGGCTATGGCCAAACTGACGGCTATGGGATTCAAAGTCGGTACTCCTCAGTACATTCCTGGCGAGAAAGACTGGGTGTACGGCATTCTGGTGAACGGACGTCACGTTGTTGCCGGCGACCGCATATCAGTTGATGACAAACTGATTATACAGGTAGGAAACGGTATGCTTGACGAGGCTGACAGCATCGACTACATAGATGCCGGAAGCGACAACGTAGAGTCTGAAGAAACCGGAGATGTCGATCCTTTCACCGAAGTGACCGAACCGCCCACCGAAGAGCAGCATACAGAGAAGGCGCATAAACCTTCTGACGTAAAAGAATAAAACAGACAGTGATGGCTGAAAAGACTGATACATATGACAATGAGATAGAAGACGACGAGCAGCAACTCTTCGAGCATTTCCGCTTCGAGGCAGACCGTGGACAAGTGCCGTTGAGAGTGGACAAGTTCATGTGTGAAAAGTTGCCGCATTCTACGCGCAACCGTATTCAGAAGGCTGCCGACGCAGGATTTGTGCATGTCAATGATCGTCCTGTGAAGAGCAACTATAAGGTGCGGCCGGGTGATGTAGTCACGTTGATGCTTGACCGTCCGCGCCACGACACCACCATCGTACCCGAAGACATACCGCTCGACATCGTGTACGAAGACTCCCAACTGATGGTTGTCAACAAACCTGCCGGACTGGTGGTACATCCTGGAGCAGGTAATTTTCACGGTACGCTCGTCAATGCAGTCGCATGGCATCTGAAGGACCTTGCATCTTACGACCCCAACGATCCCGAAGTAGGACTGGTCCATCGTATAGACAAGGATACCAGCGGACTGCTTGTCATAGCCAAAACCCCACAGGCCAAGTCGGAATTAGGGCTGCAGTTCTACAATAAGACCACTCACCGCAGCTACAATGCTCTGGTGTGGGGCAACTTCACCGAGGACGAAGGACGCATAGAGGGTAATATCGCACGCGACCCGAAGGACCGTCTGCGTATGACTGTCTATTCTCCTTTGTCAGGAATCGGTAAAGAAGCAGTCACACATTACCGTGTGCTTGAGCGTTTCGGATATGTTACACTCGTTGAATGTATCCTTGAAACTGGGCGCACTCATCAGATAAGGGCTCATTTCCGACATATCGGACATCCGCTTTTCGGCGACGAACGTTACGGAGGTTGTGAAATACTGCGTGGCAACCGGAGCACTACCTACAAGGCTTTCATCCAGAATTGCTTCCGTATTTGTCCGCGTCAGGCTCTACACGCCCGCACACTCGGATTTGTCCATCCTGTCACCGGAAAGCAAATGGACTTCACCTCCGAGCTTCCTGCCGACATGGACAGCCTGATAGAAAAATGGTGCGGATACGTGCGCGGCACAACTAATAACACATTCGAAGACTAAAAAAAATATAAATATGGAAAACTTAAAAAGAAATATTGCCATCGTTTGTGGTGGCGACTCATCCGAACATGATGTGTCAATGCGCTCAGCACAAGGACTCTACTCTTTTTTCGACAAAAAACGTTATAATGTCTATCTTGTAGATGTCAAAGGGCTTGACTGGCATGTCAACCTCGACAACGGCGATGTTGTGCCGATTGACAAGAACGATTTTTCGTTCGTGCTCGACGGCAAGGCTGTGATTTTCGACTATGCCTACATTACAATACATGGCGGTCCTGGCGAAAACGGAGTGATGCAAGGTTATTTCGAACTGCTTCACATACCTTATTCTACGAGTGGTGTACTTGTAGAGGCAATGACATTCGACAAGTATGTGCTCAACAACTACTTGCGGGCATACGGTGTAAACGTTGCAAAAAGCATACTTCTCCGTCGTGGCGAAGAAGGAAAGTATGACGGTGCTTATATCGAAAGCGAAATCGGAATGCCTTGTTTCGTAAAGCCGGCTGCAGACGGCAGCAGCTTCGGTGTGTCCAAGGTGAAGAATGCCGACCAGCTTGCCCCTGCTTTGCGCGTGGCTTTCATGGAGAGCGACGAGGTGATGATTGAAAGCTATCTAAAAGGTACCGAAATATCACAAGGATGCTATAAGACCAAGAGCAAGAGTGTTGTCCTGCCAGCAACCGAGGTCGTGACAAAGAACGAATTCTTCGATTATGACGCTAAGTATAACGGACAGGTTCAGGAAATAACTCCGCCCGCCTTTCAGACGACACAGCAAAGAAGGTAGCAGCCGAGACCAGTCACATATACGACATACTTCATTGTAACGGAATAATACGTATCGACTACATCATTACGAAGGATGCGGACGGCAATGACAAGGTGAATATGCTCGAAATCAACACAACGCCAGGAATGACCCATACAAGCTTCATTCCACAACAAGTACGCGCAGCCGGACTGAATATCACCGATGTGCTTACGGACATAGTGGAGAACCAATTCTGAATGAATGTCAATCACAAATAAACCTATGTAATTATGGACAAAGAACTGCTGAAACCTTTCGATTCTATCAGACCTTTCGAACCCGACGAACTGCCTGCTGCATACGACAGGCTTCTGGCCGATTCGCAGTTTCGTCAGGTGCTCGGCTATGTATTCCCTGACGTGCCGTTCAAAGCTGTTGAAGCCAAGATGCGGTCATGCCGTACTAGTTTTGAGTTCCAGAAGCAGATGTGCTACGGATTTCTTGTCGGACTGATTGCAAAGGCCAGCATGGGCTGTGACATGGATTCTTCGGCAGTCAGTCCGCAGTCGCGTTACACATTCGTTAGCAACCATCGTGACATCGTGCTCGATTCGGCACTTCTCGACAAAATGCTCATCGATGCAGGATTTGATACAACTTGCGAGATTGCCATTGGCGACAATCTGCTCTCTCTCCCGTGGGTCAAAGACCTTGTCAGGGTGAACAAGTCATTTATAGTGGAGAGGGAATTGCCAATGCGGCAGATGCTTATGGCAAGCAAACGGTTGTCTGAATACATGCACCTTGTAGTGGCTGAGAAACATGACAAC
>CALBJK010000032.1 GCA_937892695.1 uncultured Prevotella sp. | reverse complement strand
GTTACCAAAGCGAAGAAAACGCAAATAACAAACAAATAACAAACAAACAACAAACGAGCAAAAAAGAAACAACAAACGAGCAACAAACGAGCAACAAACAAACAACACAGCGCAAAGATGATATAACCGTTTATGAATCAGACAGTTACCAAAGCGAAGAAAACGCAAATAACAAACAAATAACAAACGAGCAACAAACAAACAACAAACAAACAACACAGCGCAAAGATGATATAACCGTTTATGAATCAGACAGTTACCAAAGCGAAGAAAACGCAAATAACAAACAAATAACAAACAAACAACAAACGAGCAAAAAAGAAACAAAAGAAAAAAAAGAAATATTCCCCCCTATAACCCCCTATAAAGAAAAAAAAGAAAAAAAAGAAAAAAATTCAACAACATCAACATCAACATCAACTCTCACGCACATGCGTACACGTACGCGCGAGGAGGACCAGAACGGAGAAACGGACAGTGCATTGCTCGATTACGAAATCGCCGAGATGCGCGGCAAGCAGCAGTGGCGCGAAACCGTCTGCATGAACTACCGCCTCACCCCCGAGCAGCTCGACCGGCGTCTGACCGACTTCCGCGACTGGTGCCTCCTCAACGACCAGACAGCCCACCCCGGAGGTACGCCCGACGCGGTGCGCCATTTCATCTCGTGGATGAACTCGAACATAAACCGACAACAGCAAAACCCTAAAGCAAATGGACAACAAAACTACCAACGCGGCGCTACACCAGATCCGCAGACCGACGCACAACGCCGTATGCAAGACTACGCCCAAGTCGCGGCAATGTTCCGCCGAGAGGCCGACGCCAACAAGCAGATGGCCCGACCGCCAGAGCCTGATGAATACGTTCCGTATTGACCGACAGGCAGAGCTGACGGCCTCGCCCGAGCGGTGTCACTTCGCCAACGCCCCGACCCTCGCCGCCGCCAACGCCATCTACGGCGACGGCACGGCAGAAGAATGGCTCACATACGTCCTCGCCGACATATCCGAGTTCTCCGGCACACGCTCCAAACTCACCCAGAACCAGATTCTCCAGACCGCCCGCCTCATAGCCGCCGAGTACGGCCACCTCAACATGGCCGAGCTGATGCTCTTCTCCCGGCGCTTCAAGACCGGACGCTACGGACGGTTCTACGGCGGCGTAGACCCCATGGTCATACTCTCCGGACTCGGCTCCTTCCTCCGCGAACGCGCCGAGGCCCACGCCCTGCGCGACAGCCGCGAGCAGGAACGCCGCATCAGCAGCCAGCTCCACGACCCACGCAACATGTCCTACGCCGAGTGGACCGTCATACGCGACATCCAGGCCGAATACAGCATGAACACCCCCGAACAGGACGCGGCCACAGAACGCGACGCGGCAAAAAACCGACAACCCCATGCCCCCGAAGTGTAGCCGCTGCCCGCACCGCCGCAACTGCATCAACGGACTCTACTGCACCCTCACCGGCCGCTACGTCCAGTACGACACCCTTCCCCCGTGCACCGCCCAAGGCGGATAATAACCCCACAGGAAAAACAGAAAACAAAATGAAAACGAAATTATCAGACGAAGAATCACGCGCAGCCCTCGACCGCATCGGGAACGCTCTGGCCTACCTGCGGCGGATACAGGAGCGCGAGAAGCTCATGGCCGGCCGGTCGCGCTTCAACGCCAGCTACTACGCCGCCACTTTCTCTTTCTGCACACCCGAGGAGCGCAGCCGTCTCTTCACGGTACTCACCGCCGCATGGCAGTGGGCGCATCCGCAACCCGAAACCCCGGAGTGACAAAAGCGGCCGCAGATACGCCAGAAAGCCGTCAAACGCCGCGTGGCGCGTTTTCTCCCCTCGGACGGACAACTTATCCGCCCTGCCCGAGAAACGCCGCCAGACGGCCTGAAATGAAAAACCGGGAAACCGGACAAACAAATATTAAAATCCACACTTATGGCAAACATCAAGAACCTCAGCCGCCTCGGCCAGATTGCCGAGGAGCTGCCCAGACTCGAACAGGCCCGCACCGTCCTCTCAGGCGAAGGGGCGGAAATCTACGTGACGCGCTACGGCGACGAAACCTCACGCATCGCCCTGCCGCCGGACATGCGGCTCCACGTGGTCAACGCCCTCAACCTCAAAATCAACTCGCTCAAAGAAGAACTCCAGAAGCTATGAACAGACAGCAAAGTAACAGACAGCAAGAAACATGGGCACAGAACGAGTAGCTTATTATGTAGCCGAAGCAATTACAGCGGTTCTCTCACCGTCGTTCATCCTCGGCCTGTTTTCCGGAGTAGTCCTTTGCGGATTCTTCTGCACCCGTATTATCTACATCAGGTTTGTCAAAGCCGTGTGCAATCTTCATAAACACACCGTAAAGCCAGAAAGGAGCGAAAAAGCACACGTAAGAATAGAAGACGACTCGGGCAACGTCTACTGTGGCATAATCCCACTGAAACACGAACGCAATGACCGCAGGAGTGATATAGTAGAACATACCGTCACGCATCATCCTCCTCTCCAAACGGCTGAGCAGCCACAAGGAAAAGACGGAGAAAAACAACAGTATAAGGCTCAGGCATAAAGAGAACATGCAACGTGAAAACAAGTCCATACCTGCAAAGCCGTCCATACGCATGAACAGAGAGACATAGCCCATTGGGGCTGTTACGGCTAAGGATTTTATGAAATCCCTTTGGCGCACACTCATCCCATCAAGGATAAAGCGCGAGATTAAATCAATCATAATCAAAGAGCATTAAAGATTTGGCAATGCAAATATAGTAAAAATATTGGGAAGCCTGAACTCCTGCCATAGGCATTAAAGATTTGGCAGTCAGTATGCGATTGAGCAGGATACTGGGCTTCCCTTATTAATCATCAAAATTATGAAACAGACAGAACAGCCACCCCGGCAGGACCACATGACAACGGGGAAAGCCCTCTTCACCATCCTGCGGTGCAACGTCATCATCCTGCGCAACGCAGCCTCAGCCGTCAACCGACTCGTCAGCCGCCGGCCCTGGTACGTCATCACCGCCGTAGCCCTCGCGGCATTCACCACGGCATTCGTCGGCATATCACGCGCCCGGGCCGAGCGAGACGACGCCGACAAGGCTCTCTACAAGCTACAGCAACAAGTCGAACAACTGAAAATCGAACAGCAATGCACAGCAGCATCACAGACAACCGCCCGATGAACCCACGGCGCAACTACGTCGGACAGACCAACCTGCGTTTCGCCGGCGCCGTCGACCGCATAGCCTCCGCAGCATACGTCATCGTCATGCTCCCCAACGACTGCGCGTCATTCGCCATGACCGACGCAATAGAACAGATCGGCAAGGCCGGACGGCTCAAAGGACAGGTCAAGAAAGCCGTCAACGACTCGCTCCGCGCATATTCCGACTACGAACGGCAGCTCCGGAACGCCCTCGACGGCAAGCAGAGGATGCAGCTCTGGCTCGACCTCGCCGACGAGTTCCACGACCGCACGCAGCCACACGTCGAAAAGTTCCGCCTCGCCGTCAAGCAGGCCCTCGACGACCGACGCATACCCGACTCCGGGCTGCGCGCCCACGTACTCACCGCCGACACGCTCCTGCGCTACGCCGTCGTCAACTTCGACCGCTACTTCTCCGACATGGCCAGAAAGTACGGGGCCGACATACGCGACATCTTCCGTCCGGCACGGCTCTGCCACGTACAGAGCTACTGGCAGAACGTCACCGACATCATGTGCCGCGTGCCCAAGGGACAGCCCGACATCGACCTCAACGCCGACCCACGCTGCGCCCTCGCCATGCGATGCATCGACGCGCAGTTCTCGCTGCCCGAGAACATCAACCTCGCAGCCGAGCGCGCCCTCAGCCTCAACCCCGGAGCAGTCCCGCACGACGACGGCACACCCGACCTCACATACCGCAGCTCGCCCCTTCCGTCCGAAGCCCCGGGACCGGACAGGCCGCTGCACGACAAAAAGACGACAATATGACAACACCCGTCACAGAATCACAGCTCAGCTACATCATGGCACACATCGATGACCGGCCGCGCACAGCCGTGGCACGCGCAGCGGGAGTGTCCGTGAGCACACTCTACCGCATAGTCAGGCAGCACGGCGGACAGATACGGCACGAGCTGAGCACGCGCCGCGAAGGCTCGCTGCAGGCCGTGGCCGCGCTATACCCGGACATGACGGCCAGAGAGGTGGCACGCGCCACCGGACTCTCCAAGAGCACCGTCCTGCGCATCGCCGCCCAGCTCAGCCTCAGCCACACCCCCGACACCCTCCGGCGCATCGCCGAACAGCGCCGCCGCATACTCAAGGAAGGCCGTGAAAACCGCGACCTCCAGGCCGCAGGACGGCGGCGCAGGGCCCTCTTCCGTCTCGAATACTACCGTCTCTGGGAAGGGAAGCCTCAACGCACGGCACTGCGCCTCAGCCGCGTCTCCAGACGGCAGTACCACGCGCTCTGGTATCTGATGAAGAGATACGGCTACGTCCGCGCCGAAGGCGACACCTCCCTCGTCCTGCGCTACAGCCCCGGCACCACGCGGACAAAGCGGGAACACTACTTCACCCGCCGCCACTCCATCACCTTCCTACCCCTTCCGGAAGGGATGCGCGCCAGCCGACACCCCGCAATCATGAACCCTCAAAAACAGAAGATATGAAACAGGACATTCCGCCCCGGCCCCTGACAGTGCCGGAAGACACACGGGTCTATTTCCTCCGCACCCCCCACACCACCCTCTACTTCCGCGAGCACGACGGACGAGTCTCGTGGAACGGTCGTCCCACCGACGTACCCCCGGCACGGCTGCTCGACTTCCTCGCCATAGCCCGCGAACTCGGGCTGAAGGCCGGAGAACTGTAGAGGAAACGGCAAAGCCTGAGAATGACGGCATGGAAAGACATGCACCGTGGACAGGACATTAGGGCGGTTCGACTCCGCCCCCACGGTCAACTGGCAAATTAAACGTGAACAATTATGATTGAAGAAAAGGAAATCGGAAAATGGGCGAAGAAATACGCATACGTATATTCAAGCGAAGCACCCGAAGTGTGGTCTTTCCAGGACGGATTCCTCAAAGGCGCCGAATGGTACAGTCAGAACCTGTGGCATGATGCGAGGAAAGAACGGCCAGAGCCAGGCAGACAGTATCTCGCATTTCTGGACATACCTCGCAATCCCACATTCGTATTGTGGGGCAGCGGCACAAACCACCCCTTCTTCGCCCGTTGGGCGTATGTATCCGACCTGTACCCAGACGCACAAGCAAAACACTAAAATAACAGCATTATGGAAATCAAGATTGAAAACGCAAAGGCTGCGTTCAATACAGCCGATGAGAGCGTGAAAAAGGTTCTTCTCGCTCTCTTACCCGAACTGAAAGAGACAGAGGCACAGAAAGCCGCAAATCGCCCGATTACAGAGCGTGTGAAGACCTTTGAGGACGCTTGCCGCGAACTGGGCTACGACCACCCGTTAGTGGAGGAATATGAAACCATAACCAACCGTTGCGGAGGGCTGTCAGACGACATCATCGCTTACCTCAAACTTCGCATCATCGCCGCCGCCCTGAATGAGGGTTGGGAGCCTGAGTTCAAAAAAGGGGATTGGCATTGGTATCCTTGGTTCACCCTATGGACGGAAGAAGAACAGTCAGTGGAAGACGATGAATGGAAAGCCGACCACGCCCTTATCTCAACAGAAGATTATTCAGGCGACTATGCGGGCTTCGCCTGTGCGGGCTCGGCTTACGCCCCCTCGGATGCGTACTCGGCCGTCGGTTCTCGCCTTTGCTTCAAGAGTAAAGAACTTGCCACGTACTGCGGCAAACAGTTCATCAGCCTGTGGGCTGACTTCTATCTGATTAAGAAAGGAAAAGAGAAATGATACAAAGATTAAACATAAACTATGACTGCAATGGCTTAACCTATTCAGTGAGTGTACCGACAGAAGATGAAAACCTGCCGTATAATTTGGCAGAAGCATTTGCCCACATCATCAAGCAGTCGGACACAAATGAAAATATAGTCATACAGAGTTTAATTGAAGAGTTTGGGTACAATGAAAAGCAGAAAGGAGGTGAACAATGATTAGACCAGTAACACTTTACGAAGGCATCT
>CALBJK010000031.1 GCA_937892695.1 uncultured Prevotella sp. | reverse complement strand
TTTTTAGAGTGGCAACCTTCGGAATCCAGAAATTGTTTGAATAGTATGTGCCAGAGGGTGCTGACGTTTTCGTGGCTATCATTCCAGCTGGCATCATAAAACAGTTCAAAATGATGTTACTTCTGTTGAGCAAATCAATTTGGTTCCAATACTCGGCCAGTTGAGTGATGCCCTCCGCGGTGGCTTGAAAAGTTTTGAACTCAGCCTGCGAATACAAACGTCCATAAAAGCCGCCGGGGTTGGTTAACCCTGATTCGTCTACCGCGGTGGCTACTACAATCAGCCAATCTCTGAACGCTGGGTAGGTGTCTGTTCCTGCTTTAATTGGCTCAAGGCCGCTTCCTATGTATTCACCCGTCGGGAGGTTTTCTCCCACTATATTGTCACCTATGGCGTCTGTTGCGCTGTGTTCGCGCTCAACAAAGCACTGTTGCAATTCCATTTCAGTCATCCACGTCTGGATAACATCAATGGTGTAGCTAATCTCACTGGTGATGTTATTCACATAGGTGACATCATCAATGAAAGCATAGAACCATTTGTTGCCAAACGAGCTATTCTGAAACGCGATATAGTTGCAGTCATACAGGTCTTCAACCTTGTACTGAACGCGTACCCGCCCACGCTTTGCCCTCTGGTAACTCATGCTGTCCACACGGTACTTAGCTTTTGTGAGGAAATAGGCGTGCTGCCCTTCCTTATTAGGCCAGGAAAGAGTGTGTTCATAGTCAGGGTCACAGGGGCAACCGCTTATGATATACAGTTTTCCGTCAGGAAATACCTTCATATCTTTTCCTCCTTGGAGAGGGAGAGGGCGTGAACCCTCTCCCTATTGGTTTAACCCGTGTAGCTATGACAGGCTACGATAATTGCACCTCGATATGTTTCACTGGTAACAACCAAATGCTTCGATTTATCAGGCGCAGCAATTATGCCAAAAGAACTCACACTGTGCTGCGGGTACGCTACCTCACAAAGCCAGTTGCCTTCCGGCAAGGCACCTAAATCTGTTGTAGCACTTGATATGTTTCCTGCCATATACAATGGTGCAACTACGCCCAAATCAATCTTTGCCATAGTTAGCTACCGGTGTACGGATTATCGTAATCGGCGTATAGATGGCCGTTTTCGATGGTAAAAGTTGGACTGATACCATTGGCACCTCTCGGGCCAGCTGGCCCTTGAATGCCCTGAATACCCTGTTCACCCTGAGGGCCAGTTTCACCTTTGGCACCAGTGTCACCCTTCGGGCCGACTACGCTACCCAAATCAACTTTAGCCATAACAGTGTCCTCCTTATAATATGCGTACAAATTTCCACGAGATATTTCAAAGTGGTCAATAAACACAGCGTCAACTCCCGGTGTATTGTAAGTAAGAATAAGCCCCCCATTATCATCTAAGTAAGCCTCGGTAATATTGAGGGGTTTCTTACTTACACTTTGGTAAAAGTTACCGTAGCACCAACCTTGGCAGTAGTGTAATCGAACGCCGCTGCGGTCGTATAGGTGCTACCACCCATCTCAATACTGAGCTTCTGAGCCACAGCATTGGCAGGATAAATGATAGCACCATAGCGGTGAACAGCGATGCTCTGCTTGACGCAGTCCTCAGTCTGCACAAACTTGTATGCATAGTTGTTGATTGCCGCGTTGTCAAACTGAGGAACCAGAGTGACGACAGTAGCTTCCTCGGCCAGAGACACATCAGTGACCTCACAGGTGATGGAAGCGGGAGCCGCGATAGCAACGGCGTCATCGACGAACACGACAGCGTTGGAGAAGGGAGAACTGGAAACAGTCTTCCACACGTTGTAGAAGTAGTTCCAATACTCGCCGGAAGCAACGTACTTCTCGGTCATCTTGGACTGGTTGTCATAAACCTGAAACCACTCACGGTCAGCGATAACAGCCTTGACGTTCGCCATCAGAGCCAGTTCGCCGGGAGTAACAGCTTCCAGCTGGTCGCTGGCATCAACAATGACTGAGAACCGGTCATTGTCGAAGGTAGTCCAATCGTCAACCAGAATGAGATGGCCGGTGAAGGTCGCTCTATCCATGTTGAACGCAGCAGCCAGAACGTCAACGTCATAGGCCGCATTGAACTCGCTGTCCATGAAAATGAACTGGTCATCGCGGGGAGTGGTAGTATGAACACCGGAGTTGTTGTACTCAGTGCTCATAAAGGTCAGCTTGTTGCCCATGCCGCGGAACGCCTTGGCAGCGTTCTTCATGTCGGCAGCGTCAAACGCCTTGGGGTAAATCTTACCGTGGGAGATGGCCTTGATAAGCAGATACTTGAACAGCAAATACTCGTCGTACTCGGCGGCGGTGAACACACTGTCCACGATACGAGCAATCAGGTCGGTCACACCTTCGGCAGACATGAAAGCCATGCGCAGGTCTTCGTCCTGCACGGTGATGGGGTACTGTACGCGATAGTTAA
>CALBJK010000030.1 GCA_937892695.1 uncultured Prevotella sp. | reverse complement strand
CGAGACTGCCAAGAAACACAACCAAACACCTTTTAATGCAATTCAAGCCTTGTTAGAGGCTTGACGATTTGTCATGCACCTACCGCTGAATAGTTACCGGTTGCAGAGATTTTTTCAGTCTGCGACCAGACAATTTTCTCGCAAACGAATGCAGAGCCAAGCTTGCTATGACTATGCCGAGTGCAGCAGAAAATCATGTAATAATATCGGATTGGCAATATGTCAATAGTTAATAAACGCATTAAAAAATCAACAACTCAATATATAGGCACTTGTACAAGTGCCTATACAAAGAGCTATGCCCTAAATTGAGTACTACTCTTGCTTGCGCAAGATGGTCAGTTTAATAGTAAAAATAAAATGAACACAAATTTTTATTCTGCATTAGCTCTTTTCCAAAGTTTATTTAAGGCAAAGAAGGGCGATATTTATACAATAATAAATAGATTTATCATAATAGCTGTCAAGAATAAAATATCTTTTTCTATAGAAGATATAGCTCCTGCTCTTAAGAAGCAATTCCAAATAGAAATTCCTTTGGCTGTAATAAGAAAGTGTATTGGACAGGAAAACTACAAATATAATAAAGGCAAGTTTTTTCTTACAAGCCAATACGATGGTGAAATAGAGCAACTGTCAAAGGAACTGGCTGATATAGATTCAACAAATGAAAATGTCATATCTGATTTTCTTTCATTTTTAGGGTCAAAGTTATTGTCAGAACTTACAGACAAAGAAAAGTCTGTAGCAACAAAGCAATTCTATGATTACATAGTAGACAAAGACACTCTTTCTTCTTCGCTTCCTTATTATAAATTTATCACAGAATTTATAATTAATCATGAAAACGACGAACATTTCCAATCCACTTTGGACAACCTAAAAGAGGGTATAGTAATTTATAATGGAATTAAGTATTCTAATGGCTCCAATGACAAGACATGGAAGAAAGAAATTGTATTTTTTCTTGACCTTGAATACCTGTTTAGTTCATATGGTATGAACGGTTTGTATTATAAAGAATGTTTTTTCGATTTTCATAATCTTGTAAAGAAAATTAATGACGGCTGTCCGAGAAAGAATAATACTCCGCGCATATCATTATGTTATTTCCATAGTACAAAGGAACGTATGGATAAATTCTTTTGTCAGGCCCAGCGTATAAAATCGGGACAAGAACAATTTTCAGACATGACAGAAGCTATGGAATTTATCCTTAATAAAAGTCATGAAGAAAGTGATATCCTTTTGTTCAAGGCTAATTTTATAAAGCATCTTGAATCATTGGGAATAACTGAGTATGATGAAGAAATAAGAATAGAAGAGAACGAAAACTATCTGTTTGAAACTCAGGAATTAAAAGAAGAAATTAAAAGCGAATTCACAGAATGTGAAGACAAAGCTATAGAAATGTTGCGGTATGCTGACTATATAAATATATTGCGACAGGGACAAGTAGGCAAAGACATGGAAACTTGCCGCTATGTTTTTTTATCAGATGGTAATATCCCAACTAAACTTTCAATGCTTTTGAGAGTAAAGTATCCAGACACTGCCAATTACCTTATGTGCAGGATGGAACTGTTTACAGAACGCATGTGGTTCAATCTTAAACAAGGCATTGTGAGTGACAAGTCTTTGGCTTCTTTCAAGGTGTTGATGAAAGCCAAACGCATTATATCCGGACTTCTTGATGATAAGGTATTCGAGTGTTATGAGAAGATAAAGACTGATGCAAAGGAAACGGACAACCTTCGTGGCTATTATGAAGAACTTAGAAAAGAACGTCGTAAGCCTGAAGATGTTAATAAAAAAGTCTTTGAAAACAAGTGGCTGTATGAAGATGTAGTCGAGGGCAGTAGAAAATATAATGAAGAACAGTCCGCATTGCGGCAAAAGGTAGATGAAGTGGAGATGGTGAAAAAGGACTTGGAGCAAACCAGAGCTACCAACAAAAGCCTATCCCTACAAAACAACCAACTCTCTGCTGAGTTGAAAAGACACAAATACCAAGCACTTTTACAGAAACGAAAAAAAGCAAAATCACGTTACTGTATAATAGGCTGTCTTGTGAACAATCTCAATGCCATATTTGTCATGCTATTGGCAATTATGTTTGTACTACTATTTGTAAATAGTATTGCGGGAATAGTAGGAGGTGTTCTTTCTCTTTTGGGCATTTTTGCAAATGAAACACAAACTGTAAAGAAATATATAAGAAGAAAGAGTCGTCGTATTTATGTTAATATCTTGAAGTCTATTGAAGTTTGATAATGATACTAAGGTGAGTTAGAAAATCGTGTAAAAGTTATGACGAATCTAATTTCAGATAACAACAGGCGGATAGCGAAGAACACGTTGCTTCTTTATGTCCGAATGCTATTTATGATGGCGATAGGGCTCTACACGAGTCGGGTCATCTTAAATGCATTGGGAGTGTCGGACATGGGACTGATGTCGGTGGCTTCATCGGTTATAACGATGTTCACGTTCTTGAATGCCACATTGGCAAGTGGAACTCAACGTTTCATTTCTTTTGCTATTGGCGAGGGGAACGCGGAAAGGCTCAAGGCTGTATTCAGGTCTGCAATGACATTGCATCTGTTGCTGGCCGTAATCATATTCATATTAGGGGAAACCGTAGGGCTGTGGTATGTATATAACAAACTGAATGTTGAGCCAGGCCGATTTCACGCAGCCATGTGGTGCTACCAGTTGTCCATCATTAGTACAATGGTAGGAATGATTCAATTGCCATTCAATTCAGCCTTGATTGCTCATGAGAGAATGGGTATTTATGCATACA
>CALBJK010000029.1 GCA_937892695.1 uncultured Prevotella sp. | reverse complement strand
CTGCCAAGGCGATGTAGAGCAGTAGGAAGAGCCTTGTCCAGCGTAGCGAGAGATTCTCGTCGGAAGAGAAGTTGGCCGCGAGGCTCCTGTTGAACCGCTTGACGGCCACCACGCCGTAGGCGATGATGAAGATGGAGTGGGCCACGGCCACACACAAGATGCCATCGTAGATGATGTCCGACGGGCAGAGGACATAGGCGGTCAGCGCCACCACGTAAGGTGCGGCGTTGAGGATGGCCAATGACAGGCGCAGCCCACGTGGGTGGGTGAGACGGTAGAGCAACATCAAGGCCAGCGGCACCACCGTCATCTGCAGCATGTCGGTGATGGCTTTCTCACGGTCGCCAAGAATGTTATAGATGAAAAACTCGAAAAACTCGAAAAGGCTTATCCCGAGCAGGTAGAGCATGAAGTAGAAGGCCGAGCGCTGCAAATTGTGCTGCCGTCCCTTGAAATAGAGAGCCACCGTCCCGAGTATCTGGAACATGAGGAACAATCCGCATGATAAGTCGCGGAGCCGAATTGATATTTCTGGATCCATGTCGTTTTTAAGGTTTGCAATAAGTAGATGTGTCCAAATGTACGAAATGTTTTCGAAATTTGGCACCTGTCAGTTATTTTTTTTCTATATTTCAGCTATTTTCAATACCTTTGTGGCGCAAATAAGGAAATATTAGGTCATTCTCTTGCGATTAATACATTATTATAAGGAGAGAAGGTATGAACACGTAAAGTCTTGATATTTGTATGATGAAAAGATTGTTGTTGCTTTTTTATGTTGTAGTTTCTTGTCTGACAGTTTCGGCTCAATATGATTTTCTTCGACCGGTAAAGGATTCGATTCCTGGAGGGTACGACTTTTGGGTTTATACGCCGCTCGACTATTATTATTCTTTGGAGCGTACCCCAGTCATCATTTTTCTTCATGGCCAAAGTCTTTGTGGCAACAATCTCAATCGCGTCAGACGTTATGGCCCTCTCGACGCGATAGTGCGCGGACGTGAAATCGAGGCTCTTGTGATTGTGCCTCAGAATAATGGCGGCGCATGGAATCCTGACAAGCTCAACGACGTGCTCGAATGGACCAAGCACAACTATGCCATGGACTCGACCCGAGTTTATGTTATGGGGATGAGTCTGGGCGGCTACGGAACTCTCGATTTTGCCGCTGCCTATCCAGACAAAATAGCCGCTGCAATGGCTTTGTGCGGAGGATGTTCGGCTAAGGATAAAAGCGGATTGGGGCAGCTGCCTCTGTGGATACTTCACGGTACAGCTGACAAGGCTGTACCGATAAGCCGTTCTAAAGAAGTTGTAGAAGAATTACAGCAGGCACACAAAGACAGTCGACTGCGTTTCGACTGGCTCAAAGGTGCGTCTCACGGAGCATTGGCACGTATTTTTTATCTGAAGAAAACATACGATTGGCTTTTCTCTCATTCTTTGGCCGACCCGGACCGGCCTGTAAAACGTGATGTTACGATAAGTCTTTCCGACTTGCCAAAGGCTTACGACGACATGGATAAAAATGCGCCTGACCCGGAAGTCGTTTACGAAAAAACGATAGAGTGACTTATTTAGAATGTCATCGTTTTGTACTTTCGTCTATTTGCATTAACTTTGCACCTAATGGAAACATTTCGTAAAAATAAGACCTTTGTAGTTCTGGCTATGGCTTTTGCGTCCAGCCTGTGCCTTTCGTGTGGGGATAAGAAACCTACTGGCGACATAATCACTCGTCGTCCGGTAGAAACAGTAAAGAAAACCACTCAGAAGATGGGCGACTACGAACAGAACCAGCGTGTCAGCTGGCTCGGGTCGTCTTACTCTGTTTACGTGGAGCGCAAGGCCGACCCTTCTTTGCAAGTGGTTTCTGACGGTGACGGCAACAAATATTATGACAATCGCATAACTGTTGTGATTGAACGTAAAGACGGTACTGTCTTCTTCAAAAAAACA
>CALBJK010000028.1 GCA_937892695.1 uncultured Prevotella sp. | reverse complement strand
GTTCTTTACATCGCGCAGCGACACCGCTCCCTGCCAGATACCTCCTATTATCTCTTTCACCTTTTTGTATATGGACAATCTGCGCAGCAGATACCATCCCATTACGAGGACGGCCACTCCGCACACCGCCGTCACCACGTAGCCGGTGGTGGAGAACTGGGCGAACATGCTGTCTATGTTTGTGCCGGTGCGTGAGAAGAACTGGCCGAACACTTTCATCTGCGACAAGAGTGTCAGTGCTGCTATGGCCATTACCAGTAATGAGTCGATAGCCCGTTCGGTCACTACCGTACCCAGGGCTTTCGGAAACGACACACCGTCATAGCGTTTCAGCACTCCGCAACGCGCAAACTCACCGATGCGGGGTATTAGTAAGCTTACGGCGTAGGACAGGAATACCGAGTTGATGCACGTAGAATAACGCGGATGCTCGCCTACAGGGTCGAGAGTCATGCGCCACCTCCACCCTCTGAACATCTGGGCCAGAATGCCGAAAGGAAACGACAGCAGCATCCATGTCCAGTTCATCTCGTGAAGCAGGACGTATTCTACCTTCCGGAAATCGAAGTCACGGTACATCCAGTACAGTATTGCCCCACCCAGTAGCAGTGACAGCGTTACCTTTGTAGTGTCCCTTATTATACTTTTCAGTTCCAAATCCGATTCTTTATCTGTTCTTTAAAGTATGTTCCCCGTCCTGCGCGCAGTCTTGAAAACTTGTTAGTCCGGCTCGACGGAAACGTCTGTAATTGACAAATGCAAATGTACAAAAAAGTTCTTACGGTAGAGCCGCATTGACATTTAACAAATCAAAAATAAAACTTAAATGGCCGGAAAGTAGCTTTCGGGTCTTCGTTTTATCGTGAGGAGTCGGCATAATCAGTGATTTTGGTAACAACATCATTGATTTTGATACGGTCTGATTGGCAGGAAATTTATAAATTTGCATCGTTAACAAACAGAGGTTTTGTCCTTCGCTTGGCGACGGATAATCATCAAAGAACAAAAGACAAGACTGCATGAAGAGATTATTTTTATTGACAACATCAATCGTTTTAACAACAAACATTATGGCACAAAAGAAAATTGTTCAGACGGCCGGACACGACCAGCTCGGAAGTTTCGCACCAGAGTTCGCACGGCTCAACGACGACATCCTTTTCGGCGAGGTGTGGAGCCGGAACGACCTGCTCAGTCTGCGCGACCGCAGTCTGGTGACGCTTACGGCACTCATCAGTCAGGGAATGACCGACTCGTCGCTCACCTACCATTTGCAGACGGCACGGAAGAACGGCATCAGCCGCACCGAAATAGCCGAAATCATTACCCACATAGCCTTCTACTCCGGATGGCCTAAGGCGTGGGCTGCCTTCCGTCTGGCCAAAGACGTGTGGGCTGACGACACTGCAGCTACCGACGCTAAGACCAGATTCCAGAGCGAAATGATATTTCCGGTAGGCGAACCCAATACGGCCTACGCCCAGTATTTCACAGGCAAGAGCTATCTTGCCCGCGTGTCAACGTCGCAGATACCGTTCTCTAACGTAACGTTCGAACCGCGCTGCCGCAACCATTGGCACATACACAAAGCCACTAAGGGAGGCGGCCAGATGCTCGTAGGCGTGGCCGGACGTGGCTGGTACCAGGAGGAAGGCAAGCCTGCCCAGGAAATTCTTCCCGGCACGGTCATCCATATTCCGGCCAACGTGAAGCACTGGCACGGTGCGGCTGCCGACAGCTGGTTCGCCCATCTGGCTTTCTCAGTGCCCGGCGAGAACACCTCTAACGTGTGGCTTGAAGAAGTCACTGACAAGGAATATGACAGTATCAACAAGAAATAAACGACAGAATGAATAAGATTTTCACAACATTGCTCATGGCACTGGGGCTTGTGGCCGTGTCGTGTGCGCAACCCCGACAGAAGATGGAAAACAAGGCAAAACAGGATAAAAACATTGTCGTGGCCTACTTTTCGGCTACGGGCAACACAGCTGCTGTGGCCAAGACGCTGGCAGCAGTGACCGGAGGTACTCTTTACGAAATAACCCCGCAGCAGAAGTACACCGACAAGGACCTCGACTGGAACGACAGCACATCGCGCAGCTCGGTCGAAATGCACGACCAGAAGGCGCGTCCTAAGCTTAAGGCCGACGACGCTGACATAGCCGACTGCTCGATAGTCTTCCTCGGTTATCCTATATGGTGGGACGAAGCTCCGCGCGTGGTCAACTCGTTCATAGAGAGCCACGACCTCAAAGGCAAGACCATCATCCCCTTTGCCACATCCGGCGGCAGCAGTATCGTCAACAGTGTGCGCGTACTCAAGAAAACCTATCCATCGCTCCGCTGGCAGGAAGGCCGTCTGCTCAATCACGAGAGCGATGACTATATAAAGGACTGGGCCGAGAGCGCGATAGGCGAGTGACTTCCCCCAGCAAGCATACCCAACATATTCCAATCCGTTAGCCCGTGCTTGGGAGACGCACCAGAGTGGCTTCTCAACACGCTGCTTGCCCGTGGATGTCAATTGAATGAGTCATGGGGAATAGGGTTGTCAAGCCATATTCTATTCGAGTTTCTGATTTTGATTATCGTTACAGTGGATAATTATTCTTGTAGGGACGCATGGCTCGTGCGTCCGAAAGCGACACTGCTAATGTTTGAGGAAATCAAGCAAACAAAATTGTTTCCATTCTTAGTAGATAGCATATTGAACGCAGCGGACGCACGAGCCGTGCGTCCCTACAGAAAACGAATCCGAATACTTGAAAACCTAACTATATTAACTGTACGATAATAACGCCGTTATTCGTTTTTTATTGTTACTTTTGCATATCTGAATAAAAACAAAAGTGTATGGAATACAGAACATTGGGCCGTTCTGGCCTGAAAGTGTCGGCCATTGCGCTTGGCACAATGACGTTCGGCGGCAAGTCTAAATTTGCCGAAGTAGGAAGTTCCGACGTAAAGGAAGCCGGCGAAATCATCAGTTTCGCTCTGGACAGGGGCGTCAATCTTCTCGACACTGCTAACATCTACTCTGACGGAGTTTCGGAGGAAATAATAGGCGAGGTGCTCGGCGGCAAGCGTCCGCACGACGTACTCATTTCGACCAAGGCGCGTATGCCGGTGGCCGACGGTGTGAACAACGAGGGCTTTTCGCGTCTGCACTTGATACGCGAGTGTGAGAAGAGTCTGAAACGTCTGCGTACCGACCATATCGACATCTACTACCTGCATCAGTGGGATGGGGTGACACCGGTCGAGGAGCTGATGGAAACTCTCGACACCCTTATTCGTCAGGGCAAGATACGCTATGCCGGATGCTCCAACTTTGCGGGCTGGCAGATAATGAAGTCGCTCATGGCCGCCGACAAGCACGGCTGGCAGCGGTTCGTAACGCAGCAGATACACTACACGCTCGAAGCCCGCGAGGCAGAGTATGAGCTTCTGCCCGTAGGTGTCGACCAAGGACTGGGCGCACTGATATGGAGTCCGCTCGCCGGAGGTCTGCTCTCGGGCAAGTACAGCCGCGACGTTCAGACACAGAAGGACGGACGCTTCGCAAAGGGATGGAACGAACCGCCCGTGCACGACTTCGACCGTCTGTGGAACATCGTCGACGTGCTGAAGGATATCGCCGCCAAGAAGGGTACGACGGTGGCCCAGACATCGCTGGCCTGGACGCTGGCCCGGCCGGGTGTCACCTCTCTGGTTGTGGGGGCACGCAAGCTCTCGCAGCTTGAAGACAGTATCAAGGCTGTCGAAGTGAAGCTGACTCCTGAGGAGACCGAGCGGCTGAACAAGGTGAGCCAGATGCCGCTCTATTATCCTTTCTGGCACCAGTCGCGCTTCATACGCAGCCGCATGAGCAAGGCCGACGAGGTGTTGCTCGGAGGTAGGGGCGAGTAGGTCGTGGCCAGACGACCTCCCCTCGACATGATTCTTCTTACAGATTGAAAGCAGGTTTTCAGACTCTTTTTTGTGACTTTTCCTTGATAAAAAGAAGTCGCGAAATAGAGGTTAATGAATGTAAAAACGGCCTCAATCTGGCCGTTTCTGCTCTGTTGTGCTCTAAAATGCGGCATATCAGAATGTGAAAAGCATCGTTTCGCAGTCTGATGTGCCGCATTTTGCAATGCCAAATGCCGTGTTTTTTCGGCCCCTATGACGCATTTTTACCCTCATTTTGCATATTTATGCGGTTTGTTCCCATGCTTTTTGAATCTTATTCCCGTAATGTGCTGATAATCAGAGCCTCCCTTCTGTACCGTGATTTCATCATTTTTGGCGTTTTTCGCTCCGAAGGATAGTTTGGTGAAAAATTCGCGAGTTTTGACGATTGGCTTTTGGTCTGTTTCCGGTAAAAAAGTCATGTCGGGTGGAATGAAGTTCAAAAAGTGATTACAGATTGAAAGTATGGATTGTGCAGATATTGTACCATGAGAATAATGATATGTTACAATCATGTTTATTAACCTATCTTAACTTATAATCTTAGTGTTTATTTAAATAATTTTATTAAATTTGCAAAGAATTGATATAAGAACTAAATTTCAGACAATGTCACATACATGACTTTCAGCCTTTGTCTGTATGCCAACACAAAAATAATATATAATGTCAATAGGGCTGAATTGACCTAAACACATAACAATAATATGAATAATATGAAAATTATCAGACCGGCACGTAAAGCTATTCTTTCTTTGGTTTGCGCTTTCGCTTTTTCAATTCCTTCTATGGCTCAGGGGGACAGCAGCCGTATAGCAGCACAGCAGAGCCAGATCGACTCACTCAAACAAACTATTGTCGATTTGTCGCATCGTCAGGATGAGAGTGAGCATCAGGCGTTTCTCGACCGTGTATGGAAACGTAAGGGCTATCTGTATCTGAGCTATGTGACCAACCAGACCTTGACCGACAAGGACAATCCGGCAAACAAATGGAAAAGCTCTACCGGATTTGCATTGTCGTGGGGAAAGACTTTCTATCTGCACCGCAAACCGCTCGTAGGAATTATAAAGTTCGGACTCGACTGGTCGTGGATTGACGTGAGCTATGTGAAGTACAAGAATCCGAACGAAGATTCGACCGACACCGGCAGCTATGGAGACGAAGAACCGGAAGAAGATGGCGGGCTTGATTGGGGATTGCAGCAGGTAGACATGGCTATGCGCTTTGGCCCTTCGGTTACGGTTAATCCTGTCGACTATCTGAAGGTGGCTACCTATTTCCACTACATTCCGACCGCTTCTGGAATAATACTGGACGACAATATCAATTTCGGCTTTGTCAACGGCTTCTCATGGGGATTGAACGCGTCGTACAAAGTTATCTCACTCGGCTTCGAGCTTCGCTGGGCTTCAGGCAAATATCGCAAGTTTGACAGTGATAAAATAGGAGGGAATCTTGAGAACGGTGAAGTTTCTTTCGACGACCTTTTCTCTGGAAAGCCTCGATTCAAGACCAGCTCGTTCCGTCTGAACGTTGGCTTCAGATTCTGAAACTGTATGCATGAATTCTTTTTGTTGGGTAAAACACCATTATATTGTAATGCGTGAACAAGAAATATATTCTTTTTGCCTGATGACATGATGCGAGAATATCAATCGATTATGAAAATTTGAAGTCGCAGCAGGTTTAAAGAGACGGATTGAAACTCGTTGACGAGGAAATGTATGAGTGGAACCGTTATTTCGTTTTATTCTGCAGGGAACTAACTTGTTGCAATAGATTATGTGAAGGATACCAAGAACATAGACGACAGTTGCGACATGTT
>CALBJK010000027.1 GCA_937892695.1 uncultured Prevotella sp. | reverse complement strand
GGCGGCGATGCCGACCTTGTTCTGCGCGAAGGCGACCGCATCGTCGTGCCAGAATATAACGGAACGGTCAAGATAAGCGGCGATGTGCTCTACCCGAATACAGTAGCCTACGAGAAAGGCAAGAGCGTGTCCTATTACATCAACCAGGCCGGCGGCTGGGGTAACCGTGCAAAGAAGAGCAAGACCATCATTATATATATGAACGGAACAGTCTCTAAGGTGAGTCATAATGCCAAAGTCAGACCAGGGTGTGAGATTGTAGTATCTAGCAAGCCGAAACAGGACAGTCGGTCGTTAGCACAATGGCTTGCGATAGGTTCCTCAACAGCATCGATTGCAGCTATGATTGCGACAATCATAAATGTGCTGAAGTGATTTTCTAAGAACCACAGGACCATAGAAAAGAAAGCGGAAGTATGAAATACCCGATAGGAATACAAAACTTCGAAAGTCTGCGCAAAGACGGCTATGTCTACGTTGACAAGACCCGTCATGTGTTTAATTTGGCTAACGAAGGCAGATACTATTTTCTCGGCCGTCCTCGTCGTTTCGGTAAAAGTCTTCTCATATCGACAATGGAAGCTTACTTCAGCGGCAAGAAGGAGCTGTTCGCAGGCCTTGACATCTATAGTCTTGAAAAGGAATGGGCTGTGCATCCTATATTTCATATAGATCTGAACACAGCCGACTATAAGGAGGAAGGCAGTCTTGCAGTAGTGCTGAACGACTATCTGTCGAAATGGGAAGAACTTTATGGTTCTTCTGCTTCGGAGCAGTCGCTTCCGCTACGCTTCAAAGGAGTGGTAGAACGGGCGCAGAAGAAGACAGGCAAACGAGTAGCCATTCTCATCGACGAATATGACAAGCCCATACTCCAGACCATTTCAAATCCGGAGCTGCAAGAACGCTACCGCGACCAGTTGAAAGCCTTCTACTCGGTGCTTAAAACCCAAGACGGCTTTATCAAGTTTGCCTTTCTTACCGGCGTTTCCAAGTTTGGCAAGCTAAGCGTGTTCAGTGATTTGAACAACCTGCAGGACATTTCGATGGACAACCGCTACATCGATATCTGCGGAATAACTGAAGAGGAGATTCACCGCTACTTTGAACCGTCAGTAAAAGAGCTTGCCGCCGCAAACGGGATGAGCTACGAGGAGGTAACAAAGAAGCTGAAAGAGCAATACGATGGCTACCATTTTAAAAGAAACTCTATCGGAATATACAATCCGTTCAGTCTGTTGAATACGCTGGCAAAGCAAGAATTCAATGACTACTGGTTTGAAACAGGAACTCCGTCGTTCCTCATAGAGCTACTAAAACGCAGCGACTATGAGCTGCCCGACATGACAACAGAACCCGTATCTGAAGATTTGCTCAACAGCGTTGATTCGGTTTCGAAGTCGCCGCTGCCTCTCATCTACCAAAGCGGTTATCTAACGATAAAAGGATACGACGAACGTTTTAAACGTTATCGCCTCGGTTTCCCGAACAAGGAAGTGGAGACAGGTTTTCTAAACTACCTCCTCCCCTATTACGCTCCGGGCGAGAACCGCACAGAGTTTGAGATAAGCAACTTTGTCCTTGATGTCGAATCGGGTCGTCCGGAGAAGTTCATGGAACGGTTAAAGGCAATGTTTGCCGACACGAGCTATAAGGTTGCCGGAAATGCCGAACTCTACTTTCAGAATGCGATGTACCTGATTTTCAAGATTATCGGTTTCTACATCGACGTTGAGCGCGACACGAGCGACGGCCGCATGGATGCCGTCGTGCGTACCGACAAGTACATATACATCTTCGAGTTCAAGCTCGACAAGAGTGCCGACGAAGCCCTTAGGAAGATTGAAGACAGAGGTTACTCAAAACCCTTTGCAGCAGATGGCCGAAAGCTGTACAAAATAGGAGTGAACTTCTCAAGCACGACGTGGGGAGTGGAGGAATACAAGATAAACGTTTGCCTAAAATAAACAAACAATAAGGATAGCTGTAAAGTAATCATACAGAAATACTTATAAGACATTGTACCAATAAATTCATATTAAATTCAATTGAAAGATTATTTATATTGGAAACTACATTTATTAATTATATTAGAAATGTGCTACGCATCAAAGATAAGCGTAATAAGATGTTGCGTAATAACATTTTATTTTCTGCTTTGCTTAAAGTTATCGGTTTAAGCTGCTCTCTCCTTATAGTACCGGTTACTCTGCATTATCTGGAAAAAGAGGCCTATGGTATTTGGCTTACCATGTCTTCAATTCTTTATTGGTTTTCTTTTTTTGACATTGGATTGGGTAATGGGATGAGAAATTATTTGACAGCGGCAATATCGCAGGGTGATTATAAATTGGCTCGTTCTTATTTCAGTACGACATTGGTAATGCTTTCATTAATTGCAGCCGTGTTATGCATACTTGCCGTAATTCCTTTATTCTTTCTTGATTTAAATTATTTGTTTAACACATCAATCATAACGCAAGAAGAATTAAGGAACGCCATGTTTATTGCAATTGTTTTTACACTTGTTTCTTTTGTAATAAAAAATATAGGGTTCATTTTCGTTGCTATGCAAAAATATGCAATGAATTTATTTTTAGTTGTATTGGGGAATGTAATAGCATTGCTTATCATTTTTATTCTGACAAAGACAACAAGCGGAAACCTTGTGTATGTTGTAATGGCTTTCACAATCTCCCCCGTAGCAGTTTTTTTCATTGCATCAATTCCCATATTTTTTCTTTATCCATATCTCAGACCTTCATTAAGAAGTTTTGACAAGACAATCGCTAAAAGCATAATAAGTAAAGGATTTGGTTTCTTCTTAATACAAATTACCAGTTGTTTAGTAATCTTCGGGTCTGCCAATATAATAATAACTCATGCCATCGGCCCGTCTGGCGTTACGATTTACAACATTGCATATAAATATTTCAACCTTTTAGCAATTGCGTACACCATTATAATTTCGCCTTTATGGAATGCCTATACTGATGCGTACGTAAAAAACGATATGATATGGATAAAAAAATCATTCATCCGTTCATTGAAAATATGGGCAATGAGTATTGTTTGCGGACTGGTTCTGCTACTGATAAGTGATTCATTCTATAAATTTTGGATTGGCGACAAATCTACATTAGTTGTTCCATTCAGCGTTTCACTTTGCACATTAATATTTATATCCTTTTTCAATTTCAACAATTGCGTCACTTATCTACTTAACGGATTAAATAAGATTAAGATTCAGATATTCACATCTATAATAACAACAGTATTTTTTTTCATATTAGTTGTAATTTCACGTAATAAATTAACCATAGAAGGCGTTTCTTTATATATGGCATTATGTTATGCCTTGATGGGTGCTGTACATTTTTACCAATGTAAGCTGTTGATAGAAAAGAAAGCTAAAGGTATTTGGAATGAGTAATGGTATTGACAATAAAAATAAAGTCAGCGTAATAACCGTCGTCTTCAACGATGTCGGACACATCCGTAAGACAATGGAAAGTTTTTTCTCCCAAACTTGGGAGGAAAAAGAATATGTTGTCATTGACGGAGGCAGTACAGACGGAACAGCTGACATTATAAAAGAATATTCCAATCGTCTGGCATATTGGTGTTCAGAAAAGGATAACGGAATTTACGATGCCATGAATAAGGGAATATCCAAGGCCACTGGCAAATGGATTAACTTCCTTAATTCCGGGGACACTTACGTTTCTAAAGATACATTATACAATGTGTTCCATAATAAAAATTACGAAGGTACAGATATAATATATGGAAATAGTATTGAATTAAGTCAAAAGACAAAAATAAGGAAAATTGCGTCTACGAATGCAACTCTTCTAGAGTTCTCCCCCATATATCGCCACGGCTCTTCATTTGTTAGAACAGACGTACACAAAAAATTTCTCTTCGAAACATCTAAGAAAAAGTTTGGTTATGCCTTGGATTGGGATGTTATCTACAGGATGTACAAATCGGGGTGTAAATTCGAGAAATCAAATACCGACATTGAATGTTACGTAAAGGAAGGAGTTTCAAATAGGCCAATCAAGAATTTGTGGTACAATTATCTGATAACCTCTCAGTATGGGAAAAGAAGAATAAGGAAATTCTTTTTTTTCCTAAAAGCAATTTCAGTAAATGAATTAAAGAGAACAAGCCTTTACAAGATAATGCATGCCCTTTTCCTTACATATTTTGTAAATGACATCCTTCCTTTAATTCCATTTTGGAATATGAGGAAATCTTATCTGAAGCTAATAAGGATGAAAATGGGTAATGGCACTTTTATTATGAAAGACAATTATTTCATAAATCCTAATTTAATCACGATAGGGAACCATTCTCACATAAACAGGGGATGTACAATAGATGCCAGAGGAAAAATAAAAATTGGAAACAGCGTGTCTATATCGCATAACGTAAATATAATTACAGGAAGTCATGACATACATTCATTCAATTTTGTAGGAGAATTTAAGGAAATAAACATATCCGATTATGTCTGGATTGGAATCGGAGCCACAATTTTACAAGGAGTCAGAATCGGGAAAGGAGCTGTTGTCTGTGCAGGAGCTGTTGTTACGAAAAATGTCGATGACTATGAAATAGTTGCTGGCATACCTGCGTCTCCAATTGGAAAACGTGAAAAAGATTTGGATTACAAATGTTATTGGACAACTCCACTGACATAAAAAATAACATCAAGATGGAAAATAAAAAAAATAGCCGGGAAATAGACATCGTTGGAATTGCAAAAAAAATATTTTCAGAATGGAAAACCATTCTGGTTTTTGTTGTCGTCTCAGCTGTCATCGGAGTGATTGTTGCCTTGAACACTCCAAAGTCATACACAACAACTGTGATTCTGGCACCGGAGCTCTCTAATGGCGGTGCTTTGCCAGAAGGCCTTTCCAACATAGCATCTATGGTTGGTATGGATCTGGGAGGAGCGACAGGAGGCGGAATGGATGCTATTTATCCGCAGATTTACCCGGACGTTCTCACATCATCCGATTTCATTCTAAAACTCTTTGATGTTAAGGTCAAAGCAAATGACATGAATGTGTCAAAATCATATTATGACCACCTTGTCAATGACTCTAAAATACCTTTTTGGAACTATCCGAAAGTATGGTTGTCATCTATATTTAAGTCAAAAGGACAAAAAGGGCACGAAAACTTGAACCCTTTTGATTTAACTAAAGAGCAAGACAATGTATTGAATGCCGTCAGATCGAACATATCATGCATCGTTGACAAGAACACTAATGTTATCAGCATTTCTGTTACAGACGAAGACAGCCGTGTATCTGCCATAATGGCCGATACCATTCAAAAGCAATTGCAGAAATACATTACAGTTTATAGGACAAAAAAAGCCAACAACGACTTGGCTTATACAAAACGTCTGTTCTCAGAAGCTAAAGCCCAATACATCCATGCTCAGGAAGTATATGCGTCCTACGCCGACGCAAACGAAGACTTGCTACTGGAATCGTTCAAGGCAAAAAGGGACGAATTGGAAAATGAAATGCAGTTAAGATATAACATTTACAATCAGACTGCTCTGCAATTACAAGCTGCCAAGGCCAAGGTACAAGAGAGGACTCCTGTTTTTTCTGTCATACAAAGTTCAACAATTCCGATAAAGGCATCCAGCACTCCTCGATTATTCATAGTTGTGGCTTATATCTTTTTGGGGGCAATGCTTGATGCATTATGGATACTTTATATAAGAGAATGGTATAAGTCGAGAAAAAATAAGACCACAAGATGATTTATTCGGTACCTTATGTCTTGCTTATAATATTTTATGGAATTCTGGCCGTTTATTATCAAGGACAGAAAGAAGAAAACATAAAGCTGCGCATCCGTATTGTTTGCGCAACAGTACTTATTCTGTTCTTTGGATTTAGAGGGTTCATCTGTGATGACTGGATAAATTATTATCCAGCCTTTCAGAAATGTACTTATGCAGACGTGAACGTCAATATTTTTGCTTACAAAAATATCCAGTGGCACATGGAACCAGGTTTTACCTTGCTGATGTGCGTATGTAAAAGTATTGTCCCGAATTTTCATTTCTTCGTATTCGTCTGCACCTGCGTAAATACTGCATTGCTCTTTCTTTTTTTCAGAAATAGGGTCGAAAATATACCGTTGGCCATTATTCTATATTTGTGCTTTTACGGTTATTTGATGAGCACGAATCTAATGAGAAACGCTATAGCGATTTTAATTTTCATCAATGCAATCAAATTCATAGAGTCGCGCAAGCCACTGCCTTATTTCGCACTTTGTACATTAGCCCTGTCTTTCCATATATCATCACTTCTTTATTTTCCTTTGTTTTTCATTTACAATATAAAAACAAACAAATGGATTTTTTTGTCACTTTTTATAATTGGAAATGTAGTATTTCTATTTCACATACCAATATTCTTGAAAGTTGCAGCCATTCTTATGGGAGATTCTGACGGCAGATTACAAGCAATGGTGGAATCATACACTAGCGGTAATCTGGCCGAAGCTAAAACCATATCAATTGGATATTTGGAAAGAGTGTTCACCGGCATTCTCGTCTTTTGCTATTATGAGAGCCTGGTATTAATGAGAAAAGAAAATGTTATTTTTATAAATGCATTTCTTACCTACATATTACTGTCTTTTTTTCTAAGCGAGTTCGGCGAACTCAGTTTGAGAATATCAAATTTATTTTCATTTGCATATTGGATACTATGGGGAGATTTGATTCGATGCTTTTCAATAGAAAACAACAGGAAATTGTTTATAATCTTCATGACCTTTTATTGCATTTTGAAAATGATTGGAACGACAAACATGATAACTTCAGAATATGACAATGTGCTCTTTGGAGCAAAATCATACGAAGAAAGGTTATACATACACAACAGATACTCTAAGAACTAAGATTTTATGAACATTACAATAATTGTTCCGTTCTTGCCATACCCTCTAAATTCGGGAGGGGCACAGGCTGTGTTCAACATGATAGACAAAATCAGAAGCACAGACAACATAACATTGGTTTGCATACAAAGCAGATTGATTAAACAGCGTTATGTGGCCGAATTAAAAGAAAAGTGGCCGAACGTAAACATTGTCATGTATTCTTATACAAAACAGCTGGCTGACCTTAAATTCTTAAAAGACAAAGCCATAAGAGCATTAAATCTGCTGTACAGAAAAAATGATAAAAGATTCGTTGTCGAAAGGGCATTGAGACCATACGGAGTACATTTCGACAACAATCTAAAGCATTTCATAAATAAAACGCTGCAATCATCAAAACCGGATGTCATACAAGTGGAATTTTTCCCGCTTTTGCACATCATCGACTTATTGCCCCAGAACATAAAACATATATTTGTCCACCATGAATTGCGCTTTGTCAGGAACGAGCGTCTGCTCAGAAATATAGGACTAACAGATGATGAGAAAAAATACGGACACATGATTAAGTGCGACGAAATCGCTTACCTGAACAGATATGACCGAGTTGTCACATTGACCGATACAGACAAACGTATACTTCAAGAACATGGCGTTACAACAGAAATAAAGGTGTCGCCGGCAGCAATCAGTACCCCCATAAAGCCTTACTGCAAATGGCAGAATAAGCTGTTGTTTCTTGGAGGATACAGCCACAAACCAAATGTTGAAGGACTCGAATGGTTTGTTGAAAAAGTCGCTCCTAAAATAGAATGGGCCGAATTTCCTAACGTCGAGTTCCATCTCGTTGGTGGCGGATGGCCAGATAAGATAGTAGAAAAATACCAGAATGATTTGAAAATTCCATTTATATACGAAGGTTTTGTTCCGAAGCTAGAAGATGCAGCGACTGGAAGCATAATGATTGTTCCTATACTTACAGGAAGTGGAATGAGAATGAAAATACTTGAAGCGGCAGCTCTCAGCATTCCTTTCATAACGACAAGTGTAGGTGTGGAAGGCCTCGATTTTACTGATAAGGATTCCTGTATTGTCGAGGATGAAGCAGACAAATGGGTCACTTCACTTTCCGAACTTATGACCGATGAAACTTTGCGTCATAAACTATCAGATAAAGCACAGAGAATATTTAAAGAAAAGTATTCGGTCGAAGCCTTGGCGAATAAGAGAATGCAAGTCTATAAATTTCAATAAAAGAGATTTATGAAAAAAATAGCTGTTTATTGCGTAAATTACAATTCGTATGACGAATTACGATCGTTTTTTAATTCGGTAGAAATAGCAGCCAGCGAGGCTAAAGATGTTGCCATTGTCACGTTATTCATTGCTGACAATACTGAAGCCAATGTGCAAAGCATCAGCAGCTTAAAAAGCATGTACATGGAGGTTAAAATATATGAGTTCCATGAAAATCTTGGATATTTTGGGGCTGTGCAGAGAATGATGAAGGATTCAGAACCAACAGGCTACGACTTTGCAATAATATCCAATGTAGATTTGTCTGTCGGTAATAACCTATTCTTGACGCTTGCCAACAAACATTATGAAAAGGGAACAGGCTGGATCGCCCCAACTATATTTTCAAAAATAGAGCATCGCGATCGTAATCCCAAAATATGCAAACGATACTCTTTGAGAAAGCTGAAACTTTTACTGACGATGTATCGTTTTCCAGTACTTCATGTTCTTTACACCAGAACAATGTACAAGAGAAAGATATTGCAGAAACATGATGCAGGCAAAATATATGCCGGACACGGTTCATTTATAATACTATGCAAATATTTCATTGAAAAATGTGGAGTGCCATCATACCCAATATTCCTTTTCGGAGAAGAATTATATCTTGCAGAAAAGTGCAGAGAGAACAAGTTGGCTGTATTGTATGACCCTTCTATCATTGTCTATGATAGCGAGCATGTGTCAACAGGCAAGATGAAAGGGCTTAAATATTATAAATATAATAAGGCGGCATTGCAATACATAATAAAACAATTTTATCCAAGTTCTAATTCTTGATAAATTTTGTTTTACCATGATTACTCATAAAGGAATGTCCGCATTCAAGCAATGTAAACCAGATGATTGCCTCTCGTCAATAAATAAGTAGGGGGAGCATACATTCACTAAAACAAGAACCACTCTGACGCGTAAGCCTGACGGTCTGGCCGTCAACAAACAGCGTTGATTAAGTGTCTGAGTGTCGGATTTACGTATTTGAAGTGACTTGATACCGAAAATTCTCTTTCAAATCGTAACTGTCAAAATTGCCAGTCCACATTTTCATACAGTAGACTGATAGTCATCGTGTCCTGATACAGATTTACTTTACACGCTTTTAACAAAAAAACGAGTAAAGAA
>CALBJK010000026.1 GCA_937892695.1 uncultured Prevotella sp. | reverse complement strand
GATGGAGCGTAAAAGGCGAGGACTATAATAAATAAAAACAAAGAAAGCAGATTATGCAATCTTGCAAACCGATTTGCAATTTGTATAATCTGCTTTTTCATTAATTTCTATTAGGATGAACAGAATTATCACAATCGCAGTCGCGGCTTTATTGTCGTGCGGCTGTTTGCATTCTCAAACTATGATTGGTAAAAACAAGATCAGTAACGTAGCAAAAGATATAATGACTCCAGAAGCTCTCTGGGCTATGGGACGCATATCCGGTGCTCAAGCATCTCCTGATGGCAAACAGGTTGTCTATCAGGTCGGTTACTACAATGTCAAAGAAAACAAGGGGCATCAGATCCTTTATGTATCTTCTGTCGAAAAGCCTGGTTCACATGTCCAGCTGACAAAGACAACCCAAAGCGAGACAGACGCATCATGGATAAATGGAGGTCTGAGAATTGCTTTTTTGCGTGAAGGCCAACTATGGTCTATGAACCCAGATGGCTCAGACAGACGTCAGCTTACAAAGTCTGATAAAGATATCGAAGGCTACAAATTCTCTCCTGATGGCCGGAGAGTGATACTTATCAAATCCTTACCATATCACGAGAGTATAAAGAAGAATCCTTCTGACCTTCCTCTTGCTACGGGTCGTCTCGTGACCGATCTGAACTATCGTCATTGGGATCATTACGTCGAATCCATCCCCCATCCTTTTGTTGCCAATGTTACAGACAACGGTATCGACGATGGTACTGATATCATGGAAGGAGAACCCTATGAGTGTCCGTTGGCACCGTTCGGTGGTGTCGAACAGATTAACTGGAGTCCAGATTCTAAGACTATTGCCTATACGTGCAGAAAGAAAATCGGAGTAGAATATGCCATTTCTACAGATGCCGATATTTACCTTTACAAAATTGAGACAGGCAAGACCGTGAATCTTTGTAAGCCTTCCGGTTACGTTTCGCCGAAGATTGATCCAACAAAGACAATGAAAGACCAAGCCGTCAATCATCAACAAGGAGATATGAGCGTAGGCTATGATGTCAATCCTCAGTTCTCACCAGACGGTCGTTACATAGCATGGCAAAGTATGGCGCGTGACGGTTATGAAAGCGACAGAAACCGTCTCTGCATATACAATCTTGCCGACAGCTCTAAAAAATATGTAACGGAGAGTTTCGATTCCAACGTTGACAATTACTGTTGGGCTGCCGATTCCAAGACTCTTTATTTCATCGGTTGCTGGCATGCTTGCATAAACCTTTATAAAACCAATTTGAAAGGAGAAGTAGCCAAACTCACAAACGAAATAGCCGACTTCGGGTCGATATCTCCATTGGGCTGTACTGGCAAGCTTCTCGCTTCTCGCCATAGCATGTCCCAAGCCGACGAACTTTATGTCGTTACACCTAACAAGGATGTCAAGCATACTAAGATTGAACAGCTTACTTTTGAAAACAAGCACATATACGAACAGTTGACTTTCGGCAAAGTCGAGGAACGTTGGGTGAAAACAACTGACGGTAAAGATATGCAGTGTTGGATAATCCTTCCACCACACTTTGACCCGGCCAAGAAATACCCCACCCTGCTTTATTGTGAAGGTGGTCCTCAGAGTCCGGTAAGCCAGTTCTGGAGCTATAGATGGAATTTCCAGATTATGGCTGCTCATGGTTATGTCATAGTTGCCCCCAACCGTCGTGGTCTGCCCGGATACGGTTCAGAATGGAATGAAGAGATAAGCGGTGATTGGACAGGCCAGTGTATGAAAGACTATATTAGTGCTATCGACGATGCTGTAACCAATCTGCCTTTTGTTGACAAAGATCGTCTTGGTGCGGTAGGTGCCAGCTTCGGAGGATTCAGTGTTTACTATCTGGCCGGACATCATAACAAGCGTTTTAAATGCTTTATCGCTCATGATGGTGCATTCAATCTTGAGTCAATGTATACAGACACTGAAGAAGCCTGGTTCTCCAACTGGGAGTATGACGATGCTTATTGGAACAAAGAAATGACCGATAATGCAAAACGCACATACGAGAACAGCCCACACCGCTTTGTCGACAAATGGGATACACCTATTCTATGCATTCACGGCGAAAAGGATTACCGTATCAATGCCAACCAAGGTTTTGGTGCATTCAATGCAGCCCGGCTGAAAGGTATTCCTGCCGAATTGCTTATTTTCCCAGATGAAAACCACTGGGTTCTCAAGCCACAGAATGGCATTCTTTGGCAGCGTACATTCTTCAACTGGCTTGACCGTTGGCTTAAGAAATAACTCTCAATACCAGACAAGTTAAGTCTCTTAAGTAAATTAGATATTTTCCAATCAATATAACAAAAAATGACGGAACAAATAAGAAAAAAAATAAGCGATTCTCCTGCGGCTCGCTGGACTGCCCTGCTCATTGTAGCATTTACAATGATGATGGGCTACTTCATTACAGACGTAATGTCTCCACTAGAAGACATGCTTGAAACTTCGGTCTCTGAGGGTGGATTCGGATGGTCAAGTACTGAATATGGCTTCTTCTCTGGATCTTATGGATTCATAAACGTTTATCTGCTGATGCTGTTTTTTGGCGGACTGATTCTTGACAAGATGGGCGTACGTTTCACCGGGCTTCTTGCCTGTACACTGATGGTGGCCGGAGTGTTTGTAAAGTACTATGCTCTCGAATTCATATCACCAGAAAACACTACGTTTGTTAACATTCCGCTTTTAGGACTTTCTGATGTTAACGTGAAGAATCAGGTTCTCATCGCAGCTCTTGGTTTCAGCATTTTTGGTGTAGGATGTGAAATTTGCGGAATCACAGTTACTAAAATCATTGCAAAATGGTTCACCGGCCACGGTATGGCTTTGGCTATGGGCATACAGGTTGGCTTGGCCCGTCTCGGAACGGCAGCAGCTTTAGGTGCGAGCGCACCCGTGGCACACGCTTTCAAAAATGTTGCCTCGCCTGTTCTGTTGGGAGCTGTCTTTCTCTGTATAGGTATGCTTGCTTTCATCGTGTACTGCGTCATGGATAAGAAGCTTGACGCATCAGAGAAGACTTATTCAGAACAGTCTGTGTCAGACGCTACTTCGTCAGAAGATGAAAGTTTCCATTTTGGCGACCTCAAAGCAATATTCACTAACCCAGGATTCTGGCTTATCGTGCTTCTGTGCCTGTTGTTCTATTCTGGCGTATTCCCTTTCTTGAAGTTCGCCACAAAACTTATGATAAGCAAATATCATATATCCCCAGAACTCGCAGGTACAATTCCGATGCTTATTCCTTTCGGAACCATATTCCTTACACCTCTATTCGGAATAGTTTATGACCGTATCGGTAAAGGTGCAACATTAATGATTATAGGTTCGTTCATGCTTACAATCGTCCATGTAATGTTTGCTCTGCCAATTCTAAATAACATAACCATTGCCATTATTCTTATGATATTGCTCGGCATTGCTTTCTCTCTTGTACCGAGTGCGTTATGGCCATCTGTTCCTAAAATAATTCCGATGAAACTTCTTGGCTCGGCATATGCTATTATCTTCTACATACAGAATATAGGATTATCCATGGTGCCTATCCTTATTGGAAAAGTGCTTGATGACAACTCAGTAATTGCGCCTGATGGAACAAAGTCTCTTGATTTTACAGATGCGATGTTGATATTTGCCGGTTTCGGTATTGCTGCTATCCTATTGTCATTAGGTCTACTATTATTAGACAAACAAAAGCATTACGGTTTACAAAATGCAAATGTAAAGAAATAGATATTTCGGAAAGAAATCTGGAGTTTAATCAAGATTGTATTGTCATTGATCTGATGTAACTCTTTACCATTTCTGTATAATCTTTTCTTGTCATTTTACAAAACGCCGCGCTTTATTACGCGGCGTTTTGCGTATATACCGTTCGTATCTATTGCATATCTGTTGAACAAAATCTTAATTCTAAAGCTTTAGTTAGAGTCTACCAAGTAAACATAAGTCATTGATGTACACACGGCTCTTTCATTTAAGGTAGGTTCTATTAATTCGCAAATACGAAGTAAGCCGTTCCGTCAGAAACGGTCTTTCGTAAATCCCCCTCTTTTCAGGGTACTGCAACTGTAGAAATTATATTTCTATCCACTCATTTGCTTGCTGTTTTTTGATGATTTGACACACATGGAGATTGTAAACTAAACTGTGTCAAGTTACAATAAAAGTAAATTGATACAGTTTTTTAACCTAAATAATTCCTGACTTCATCACTTTTTTGCGCCATCACATAGCGTAGATTGAAAATCAATTAGTTACGTCAAAATTACGGGTGGTTTAGGGTGGCGCAAGTAAAAATGTGTACCTTTGTTCCATGTATGTACGCAAGAAACATAACAGATCAGGTACCACA
>CALBJK010000025.1 GCA_937892695.1 uncultured Prevotella sp. | reverse complement strand
GCTCACTCTCTGATAATAGAGGGGTGGGAAACTTCAGTTGCTTAAAAAAAGCAGAGGACATTCACCGAACGTAACAGGCAAGAAGAATAACTGACAGACGATGTAGTCAAAGTCAGGAAAATGCACAACGTATGCTGAAGGAGGGAGAGAAAATCATAACCGAAATAGCTCTGGCTTGCGGTTTCTCCACTCTACGTTATTTTTCCAAATGCTTCAAAGAGAAATTCGGCATTACGTACTCCTACCGACTTGAAAAACAGGGAATAGAGCAAGATAATATTATATACGAAATGTCCGCATCCGGCCAATAACCATTTGTGATTGACCAGATTCGGACATTTATAAATCGTTCTTACAATTAATCGGCTACAGCCATTTAATTTTCTGTTACGGGGAAAGCCGAGATGCGCAGACGTGCTGCCCCCATAGGCACAAGAGTGATGTCTTCGAGTGTGTCGCCCTTAGGTGCACACTCCGGAGGAAGCACTCCGCAGAGTTTGGTCTTGTCCATAGTCCATGACGGAACAGTGCGGCCCTTGGCCTTGAACTCCAACGGTACGCTTTCGAGCGTGAAAGGGAAATTGTCGGCCGGCCATTTTTTCTTCACCACTTCGATGTCGGACAGCGGGGCCGTCGGATTGAGATAGAGGGCATAGTTCCACGGGCTGTCGGCATAGATTTCTGTCGTAGGCCACTGCGAAGCGTCAGCGTTCTTCTGCCATTTGCTGTCGCCTATGACCGTCTCCTTACTGTCACGCTCCACATAGCGTTCCTTTATCTTCAACGAGAGCGTGAGAGGTCCGTAGTTAACGCTGGCACTGTTCTTGTTTACCTGCCAACGGCGCACACTGAGCGACATTGGAAGACTCAGGTCTACACGGTCGCCCTTCTTCCAGTGACGGCTGATGCGCAGATACTTTCCGCTTACAGGTTCGGCATCCACCTTCTCGCCGTTCACCGTTACGACGGCATTCTTCGTCCACGACGGTATGCGCAGATACAACGGGAACTCGGCCTTGCCTTTAGCTATGGTGAGAGTGATGTTCTCGTCGAAAGGATAGTTTGTTTCTTCCTTGATGGTGATTTTCTTGCCGTCGGCCACCTTCATGTCGGCTTCACAAGCGGCGTACATCACCACTGCAGCACCGTTGTCGGGTGTAGCGTAAACGAGATTCTCCGAGTAGTAGGGCCATCCCTGAGCATGGTTGTGCTGGCAACAGCGGCTGCTGAAGGGGTTCATCGAGAGGAACGGACCACGATTGTCGATACCGGGATGGTGGTTCTCCGAGTCGCTCTGAACCATGTTTGGCGATGTAATGTAGCGTAGAGCCTTGAAGTCTGGCATGGTTGCAGCAGGATAAGTGTTGAACGCTACGTCCTCGCAGTTTTCTGCCCAGTAAGGGTCGCCGGTGAAACGGAGCATGATCTCGTCCGAAGCCATCTGTTCCACCATACCGCAGGTTTCAACGCCCTGACGCGGGTCGATATATCCCATACGTGCATTCTCGTCGGCCCCGAACATACCGCCTGGCACTTGTCCGAACGTCCGGCGTATCAGACTCTGTACGTTGTACGACGCACCGAGCATAGCCTTGTCGCCGGTAAGCATGTAGTAAGTGGCCGGTTCGCGGAAACACTCTGCAATATTCACATTGTGCCAGTTAGGCAGACTCGTCGGCTGCGTCCAGTCGGCAGTGTTGCGATGGAGTTTGTGAGCCAGGTCAAGCAAGAACTTCTCGCCGGTACGATTGTAGAGCCACAGCACGGTGTACAATTCGTCGCCGCCACGGCTGTTCTCCCAGTAGTCTTCAAGAAACTTGTCGTCGGGAACAGTCATCTGCCACTTGAAATAGTTGGTCATCAGCTTTATCACCCTTTCGTCGTGGGTGTACTCGTAGTAAGTCTGGAGAGTGGAGAGCACTATCATCTGCGCCCACAGTTCGCGTTTGCCGTTGCGCTCATTGATAGGACCGAAGTAGCCGTCCGGTTTCTGACTCTTGAAGATACCCTCAATCCAAGTCTGCGACTCGTCTATCATCTTCTTGTCACCAAGGATACAGGCCAGATCCAGATAGCCTTTCAGCCAGTAGGGAGCTTCCTCCCATCCGTTGTGCTGTCCTTCGACGAGCCAGGCGTTATTGCTTTTGTCGAGCCACGCCGAAATCTCTCCGAGATGTCCGGTGAGTCCGTCGCGCTGCAGTTCGAGATACCGCCCTACCCATCCGGCTGGTCGGATGCTGCCAAGTGGCAACTTCATGAAACACTGCTGACGCAGCGGCGAACGCGCATTAGTGTAGTTGAAACTTGTAGCACTATTGTCCGGACGGTCTACGACCTCAGTCCGCGTCTGCGCAAAGGCAGAAGATGTCGATACCAGAGCGGCAGACAAAAGTGCCAGTGTTTTCAATTTTCTGAATTTCATTTTTTCTTATAAGTTATAGTTATGAGATTTTTATTTTAATGAACGTCCGCATATTACCAATAGGCAAATACAAGTTTAATCAGTCCGCTACATCTGCCAGACATTCACTTTCAGGCATTCAGTAGAGACGCCACTCTGGTGCGTCTCACAAACGGGATGCCGCCAGCAAAATGTCATCATTTTACTATGAAAAACGGCAAAGCTGTCTAATGAAATATTTGGGATAAAAAGAAAGTCCATGAGGAGCGTAGCGGCACTGTACGGCCACGCTCTTCATGGACTTTTTCTTTTATTACGGTTACCACTGGATAGCGTAGTCGCCGTCCTCAATCTGAGTATTGATCTTACGCTCCAGAGTCAGTGAGCCACTGGCTGCGTATGCTAACTCGTAGCCTTTAACCGAAGTGTAATCGACAAAACTGTAGTCGACATTGTTGATGATGACATAACGGTGTTTGATGTAGTCCTGAACGGCATCCATCTCTTCAACAACACGATACGAAGCCTGTTTTCCTGTAGTAAACTTCACGTTAGGATTGTCGCATCTGAAGTTTACCACACCGCTGGCCTCATCGCCGACAAACTCGGCATAAATCTTATAGTTGGCACGGTCGAGGCGGTCTTCGTCGATTGTTCCGGGATAGAAGAACACAGTGTTCTCGTCTACAACGTAAAGACGCACTTTGTCGACAGCCGAGGCATTGGCGTTGTCGCCAGCGATGAAGATTTTCAGACCTGTTCCTGAATAGTCGCCCGACCAGTCGTTGAACGGAAGTATACGGAGCATGGCCTTGGCATAGTTCTTACGCGGATGCGAGGTGTAACCGTAGCTGGGGTCGTCAAGAATCTGGATTGGCAACACCCATTTGTTAACCAAGTCGATGTCTGTAAAGTTAAACTTGATGTGCATCAAGCTCACATCCTGTCCGCTCGGAACATTGACAGTCTCGGGATAAGACGCATACTGCGACATGTCCTTGTAGTAAAGGTCTGTGCGCAGCTGGAAACGAGATTCGTTTACCGAAGCCAGCGTGTCTGGATCTGCACCCACATGCACTGTTATGTTCTGCTTGTTAGTTGTCGAACCGCTCACGATTACCGGCAGATAGTACTCGGAAATACCTTTACCGTTCCGTCCCTCTTCCGGGTACATAGGTGTACGGTCGATGTTCTTTCTGGTATAGGGAACATACAGTTCGGTAACGCCGTTGTCGCCAAGAGGGGCTTTGAAGCTGATATAGTGGGCATACTGCTCTTTATCCCATGCGTTATCCCCTGCACTGAAGTCGTCACTGCACGACGTGACCGACATGAGTGCAGCCAACAGCGAAGCACCTAATATTGATATTTTTTTCATTGTATCTGTTCTTTTAAGTTTGCTTAATCATTGTAAGTCCATCCTGGGTTCTGCGAGAGCAGCTTGTTGCGCTTCAGCTCGTCGTGGGTTATCGGATAGAAGTACAATTTATCTGCGAATGTCTGCTGAAGGTTGAATGTCGGAACCACTCTCATAAAGTCGTCACGATTCTCGCTTCTCATAAACACATTCAGTCCATAGATTGTCTGTGTCTCCTCGACCGGAGCATCCATCCAGCGACGCAGGTCGAAGTAACGCTTGCCCTCGCCCATCAGTTCAATCATACGTTCGCGCTTGATTTTGGCACGCAGAAGGTTCTTGTCACCATAGACATCCGATGAGTAGTCGGGCACACCCGCACGTATTCTTACAGGCTGTATGCCTTTCTTTATCTCGTTGAGGTCACGGCTGATAGTGTAAGTAGTCGAACCATCCCATGATGAGATTTCGTAAGAACCGTCGAGTTCGTTGAGAGCTTCGGCATACATCAGCAGTATGTCTGCATAGCGTATAGCCGTTTCGGCCTTAGGAGTGATACCGTCCATCGAGTGGTTGCTTTCCACATAGTCGGACGGGTTGTACCATTTCTTCACGCCGATACCGGTACGCGGATAAGAGAATGCATTGATGTATCCGTCGCCACCGCCACGATAGTAGAATATCTGCTTGCCACGCTGCGTGGGTTCGGGATGTCCCAGACATTCCCAAACGCTACCGCTGTAAGCCACCGAAGCGTAGAAACGCGGTTCGCGGTCGGCATACTGCATCGACACGTTTGCCCCGAGAGGACGATGCTTTTCAAAATAGTTGTCCGATTCTGGATCACTCGAAGTCCAGCCCTGCACACGTTGCGATCCGTCGCCGCCGTTCAGCTCGCTGTCCTTGCCCGGTACGTCGTTCCCGTCGTTCATGTAGTAGGCATCAACCATCTTCTGGGTAAGCCCGTGGGTGTTCCATCCTCCACAGCTTATAGGCATCTCGTGCAGCACGAGTGACTCGATAGAGCTGTTGTTGTCACGAAGCATGTTGTTCACACGCGAGAAGATAAGCTCAGGATTATCCATTGCCGATACCGAACCGTTGAATACGGCACGATAAGAAGCGAACGGGTCAATGTCCTTCCATCCGTCTGGCCAGTTCTTTTCTGAGAAGTTATGGTCGTCGGGCGGCACGATAGTGACAGGATTACCCGCTGCTTCGGTCGAGTTAAACGGAGCATGGTAGAGTTCGTACACACCCATTTCCATAACATCCTTGCAGGCAGCTGCAGCCCGTGCCCATTTTTTCTCGTCGTAGGTTGTGGAGAGCAGCTGTTTGCCGTCCTTGTTGCGCAACAGGTCAGCTATCTTGGCTGTCACACCGGCCGGATGGGTACCGTTTGCGAGCTGTCCGTTAGCAAGCGGACTGGCAGCATAGATGTAGACCAGCGCACGGGCAGCCAGGCACGCACCCTTGGTAGGACGGCCGACGTTGGCTTGGTCGCGTTTGGTGTACTGAATCTCCTTGGCGGCCTGCACCATTTCGGATGCTATGTGTTCGGCCACTTCTTCGTAAGTGCTGCGGGCTATGGCCATCTCGTCGTAAGTCTTCGAGTAGTCTATGCCTTCATCCGGAACGATAGGCACCGGACCATACTTACGCAAAAGCAGCCAGTAATAGTAGGCACGTACGAAGCGAGCTTGACCTTTATAGTCGAGACGTTCTTTTTCGGTCATCTCGGTGTTCTGGTCTATGTTGTGTATGAAGACCGAAGCCTGATATATGCCTTTATAGCAGTCGCCCCAGGCGGCATTGTCCCAGTTCTCGTTATATTCCCCCATGCGGTAGGAGTTGTACGAAGCCTGTGGGTCTTCTTTGCTGTCACCGTAAGAACGGTCGCGGTCGCCGTAGTACAT
>CALBJK010000024.1 GCA_937892695.1 uncultured Prevotella sp. | reverse complement strand
GAGCATACAAAAACGACATTATTAGTTTACCTTCACCTTGGAACTTGCCGGAAGGAATTTGCCAGACAATGTGTCGGTTCGACGCAATTATCCATCCTGTATGATAATCGGAAGGCATTGCATGTCTGCCGTCTGTCAGTACCGATAGGTCTTCATACCCTTCGTCAACAGGCGACAGCGACTGTATCAAGACACCGTCGATTCGTCCTTTAGGCTCAGAATTTGCCGATTTCATCGACTCCCATTCCTTTATGTACGTGTCGATGCTGCCGTTTGTTTCTCTGTAATTGCTCATGTCCTTAAAGGCGGTATGTCCTTTGAGCGATTCCAGACATTCTGCGGCTTCGGCTGCGTCATGTCTGCCGTGAGGCATACGCATGAGTTCAAGTCTGGTAAATTGCAAGGCGGTCAGCAGCTTGTTCAGCCGCGCACGTTCGCTGTCGTCTGTATGTTTTGCTTTCCGGCCGAGTTCTATGCAAAAATCGTCGAATTCATCGGGATTCAGCCATGATCTGACCGCGTCGCCTATTCCGCCATAGAACTGCAGCGGAACGTGAGAAGTCACAGCTTTATGTTCCCACGAAAGGTAGGCCGATGCTAATAGTTTCCCTGTTTCCGGATACCAGCGTTGTAGACATGCGTTGACATATTCTTCTACGTTCAAATCGGGTTTTATCAGCAAAGCAGCCAATATGGCGGTCTGGACATCGTCGAACGAAGCATAGTCGTAGCCGCTTCCGTTATAGAACATTCCTTTAACGCCCAGACTATGGAAGAACTGCAGACGTTTTCTTAGAATGGCCAGACACGGCCACGGTGTCAGATAGTCGTCGAAATTGCGCATGTAGTCCCATACGTAAATATGTGAAGTGGCTTTTGACCATCTGTCGATTAAATGGATGAAATCTGCTGTTTTTGCCGATTTCATCGACATGTTGCCCTCCATCGGAAGGTCCATCGCGCTTATTATCACCCCGGCATTATCTGGCAGATTCACTGTCGGAGGTTCTGTTGTAGAAAGATATGACGACGTAAAGAACTGATGGTTAGGAAAACGCTTGGCCAGTCTTGTCAGCAATTTAGTGACTGCAGGTGTAGCTGATTTCATCGTATTGCCGGCGGCTTTACATTTCTTACAAAGACATACAGTGGGGTTGTCCTCGGGCATTATCGCAAAGCGCACTGGCTTTTCGCCGTTGTTGCCATATCCGTAATTGTCGATGATGTAAGCTTCGAGAGCCTTGTACAGCTTTTCTGAAGAGAAACAGAATTGGCCTTCCATGCGTTTACCGTCCGTCAAGGCAAATGCTTCTGCCGGAATTCCGCCGTTGAAAACCTTTTTCAGATTGTGTCCCCACAGTCCCCAGTCGTAGTCTACATTGCCCGAAGCTGTGACTGGCATAAGGTCGGGGTCTGAGTTAGAAGGCGAATAAATGCCCCGGTATTCGAAAGCGAAGTCTCCTTGCGTCTTGCGGATATCTATGAATGATGGTGGAAGGTCGGACACATCCATTCTGTTGTCTTCGCATCCTGACATGAACTGGTACATGAGCCAGAGCATCTTCTCGTCATCGCATGCCGAAAGCGTCAGCCGGTTGCCGTCGAGAAGTGAGGAATAGTCGTGAGGAAGCCGTTTGTCTACATTGACGACAATCTGCAATGTTGTGCCCTTGGCCGGCTTTTCGGCAACGGCGACATCCTTGACCTTCGCCCTATGGTTGATATGGCCGACGAGCCACTTGGCATGACGAATGTCCGATTTAGAACCTCCGTCGGCTGCCACCACCCAGTAGTGGTCATACTCAGATGAAGGACTTTGGACAGCCCCGCTGCATGACAGGCATAACAACAGAGCCGTCGCGCTGCAACCTAATGTTAGAAGTCTGTTCTCAAAAATGTACATACAGTTGAAAGTAAATGTTGTAGAGATTCTTATAGCGGGTGTCAATCACATCCTCGAATGTGGCCATGTCGCCAATGCGCCTGTTCAGCTGGCTGTAATACGTGTACCATGTTCCCATCAGTCCCATTGTGATGTGCTTGTTGAGCATGTACATGCCTCCGAGTCCCACAGTCGTGTTCAGCTTGTCAAACGAACCCGGCATAGCATTGTCTATCAGGTTGGCTTCGGGAGCTGTCCCGAGACCGCCCAGTACGGTCAGGCTTGTGCGGCCGTCGTCGAGAGGAAAGTATTTCAGCTGTGCCGAAGCGTTGACATAGAGGTTTGACGAAAGCAGGAAGCCATCGACCTTGCCGCTTAGCACGAGTTGTTCCCAAGTCTTGGATATACCCAGACCTGCGCTGAACAGATTGTTGTGTATGTCTTTCCACTTGTCAAATTCCCATCCGCCCATTCCTTCATTGTTCCAGCGGAATGTTTTCGTATATGTACAGAAACGTCTGAAAGATGCGTGAGCCGACAGTGCCCAGTCGTGTTTCAGTTCGAGCGAAGCTCTCACGTCGGTCATAATGCTCGGGAAGTATTTGTTGGCAGCTGCCAGAGATATGCCTCCAGTCCATTTGTCCGAGAACTTGTGCTCCCAGTCTATGTTGCCTTGTACTCCTACGCCGCCCGGCACCTGGTCGGTCGGGTCTTCGCCGACGGCACTGCCGTCACGTCCGGCATAGTTTACGCCAGCCGTGTAGGTGTCTCGCCGTTCCTTGCGCGTGTAATAGGCCGATGCAACCGACGTTATCACGTCTTCTTCGCCGTAGCGTCCTTGAAGATATGTCACGGCTATTTCGTTCTTATACGAACGACTTTTCAGCCCTTCAAGATGGCGCATGAAGCTTCTCGCTTCGGTCAGACCGGGGGTGTACTTGCTTTGATAAACCCATGCCGAGTCGTAACGGTGCATCGACTCGTATGCCTGACCTTTGACAAGCATCAGCTCTCCGTTCTTCTCGTCGTAAACCAGAGCCGAATCGGCTACAGCCAGAGCGTCTTCGGGGCGGTGCTGTCTTACCATCGACGTAGCCAGCAATCGGCTGTTCTCTGAGAAAGCACCGACAAGAGCCTCGTTGTCCGGATAGTCGTAGAGCCAGGGATGCACGAGATCGATGGCTCTCTGGTAGCTGCCTGTCCTGTTATACGAGGCTGCCTGTTTGACAACAAACGTCGGGTCGCCGGGGTATATCGACAGAGCTGCGGCCACATAGCGGTCGTAAGCGTCAAAACGATGGAGCAGGTCGGCCATACCGATGGCATACTGCAATCCTTCTTTCGACGATGGGTTTACCCTCAGCAGCCGTTCGCTCTCGTCGAAGGCTTTACGGGTCGCGCCTTGTTCCACAAGACTCTTTATATAAGGTACGGCCTTCTCCTCGTAGGCCGAGGCGTATGCCGCATGCATTTCGGTATTGGTGGTGTCGAGCATGGCCGTTTCGAGCACAGCCAGAGCTTTGTCGGTGTCGCCGCTACGGTAGAGCACGTCGGCTTTTCTTACAGTCCACATCCATGCTGAAGGGTCGGCGGCGGCAAGCGAATCGGCCAAGGCCAAAGCCTTGTCGTAACGGTGCATCTCATAGTAGCAGGTGTATATCCTCGACAGTGCCGACGACAGTATGTCGCCCTCATGACCTTTTCTGGCTGCGACAAGAAGGTAAGGCAGGGCTTCTGAATAGAGTCCGTCACTGATAAGTCCGGATGCCTGTTGCAGTCGGTTTCGGGCGAATTCATCGGCCAGCTCGGCGTTGTCTGGTTCTATTTCGACGAGGGTCGAAAGCAGCGAAAAAGCCTTACGGCTGTTGCCCATGCGCTTGTAGACCGTATATTCCTTGTACAGCAACGACGGTGTCTCGCCACGTCGGCGTTTGGCCTCGGCCAGATAGTGAAGCGCGTCCTCGTAGTAGCCGCGCGTCACCGATGTGTTCAGCAGAAAGTCGAGAGCCTCTTGGCTTCCCGATGTAGCGTAGACCTTGCCGTACATCGTGTACGGGTCGTTCATCTGTGCGGCTCTGGCTGCATCGGCCATCAGCTCGTTGTACAGACGTGACAACCGGCCGCTGCGGTTGTGTCTCATTTCTGTCTTTATATAGGCCAGAGCTTCCTGGTAGCGGGCTTCGCCGGCAAGTATTCCAGCCCGTTTGGCTACGAGGGCTGTGCTGTGCGGTATGTTGACCGCGCCTCGCGCTGCCACTTCGAGAGCTCTCTCGGTGTAGCCTTCCTGCAGCAGGAGGTTGGTCAGGTCCATGTAGTAGGTCTCGTTGCGATTGTCGGCCTTTATCAGTTCTTCGAGCGAAGCTATGGCGGCATCCTTGTCGCCTCTCTTGCGTTTCCGGACATAGTCTTCGCCCAGACTGTTGGCGTATGCACGGCTGACCGAAGCGTCGTTGGGATAAATCTGGTGCAGCCTTTTCAGCAGATGGTCGGCCATCACGTCATTGCCCTGTTTACGGTAAATGCCTATCTTTTTCAGCCACAGTCCGCGCCAATAAGGGTTTATCTCCAGCAGCTCGTTGACGTAGCATATCGCGCTCGAATAGTTCTTGGTCTCGTCTTCGACCCTTATGAGCAGCTGTTTGGCTTCTACGGCTGAAGGATTGCTGCGCGCAGCCTTCACAAGATAGTACCGGGCGTTGTCGTAGTCGCGCTTGTGTATGTAATAATATTGTCCGTTCAGCACGTTCAGACCGTACACCTCGGGATAGTTTTTCAGCCCCTCGTCGAGTAGCTTCTTCCCTTGTTGCCAATTCCCGTTCTTGAACATTGCCCGTACGTTCGCCTCATAGTAGTCGGGCGTATGTACCTTGTCAGTGCCGAATATGCCGAAAGCGTATACCCCGGCGAGACAAGTAAAGGACACAGTTATAGACAATATGCAGCCAATTTTTCTCATGCCACGTTTCCTTTCTGTATATTTTCTTCAGACTCTACTTTTCTTTTGTTTCTGTCTGTGGAG
>CALBJK010000023.1 GCA_937892695.1 uncultured Prevotella sp. | reverse complement strand
CGGAAAGTAGTACAGTCGAGGTGACTCAGGAATTTAAGAACGCACTTGAAACAGGTCTGCGGTATGCAAACGGACAACAATTGTCAAAAGACTGGGTATATAAGCAGCTGATTCACGATGGATTCTCAGAGAGTGCAGCACAATACGCTATTAACAACATGGACGATGTTGATTGGGAAGGGCTTGCGCTTGAACGAGCGCAACGATACTATTATAGTATGTCACTTTCAAAAGAAGCGGTGCGCAAGCAGCTGATTCACGAAGGCTTCACTACGTCACAGGCGCAATACGCTGTGGACAACCTTTATTAAGAATAGAATCTAAGCGAAAGACCGCAGACGGAACAAAAACCGCTTGCGGTCTTTTCTTATTTAGATGTGTATTTTGTCAAAACAGAGTATACTTGCCTATTACATCCCCAAAGCCGCTATTTTTGTAAAAATAGACTTTGCTTTAGATTCTTTTTATATATTGTAAATAAAGTTATTGACTTCGTTTTTACATAGAGGTACAATAGGGGTGGAGATAATCACAGGACGAAAGGACAGGCTTGCAGTATGGCACACATTGCTTATGTACGAGTTTCCACCGCTGAACAGAACGAGGCGCGGCAGATTGAAGCCCTCAAGAAGCACGGCATCGACAAATGGTACACTGAAAAGGTCAGCGGTAAGAACATGAACCGCCCGCAACTGGAAGCCATGCTCGACTATGTGCGTGAAGGTGATACCGTCTATATCCACGACTTTAGCCGCCTTGCCCGCAGCACCAAAGACCTCCTTGCCATCGTGGAGCAACTGCAAGACAAGAATGTGCATCTTGTATCTAATAAGGAGAATCTTGACACCAGCACCCCCACGGGGAAGCTGATGCTGACAATGATTGCAGCCATCAACGAGTTTGAACGTGAGAATCTGCTGGAACGTCAGCGGGAAGGAATTGCCATCGCCAAAGCAGCGGGCAAGTTCAAAGGCGGTCAGGTCAAGCGAATTGATGATAAGACCTTCTGGGCAGCGTATGACCGATACCACCGCAGAGAATCGAACAAGACTCAACTTGCAGCAGAATTGAGAATCAGCCGCCCGACACTGAATAAACTGCTAAAGGACAAAGGACTGTCTTAATACCACGCACCCCGCAAGGGGTGCTTTTTTGTTGAAAATATACTCCCCCGCCCAAAAACAAACTCCGCACGAATTTTTGTTAAAATAGCAGTGCAGCCGTTCAATCTGTATTCGGAGAAAAAATCGTGACCGATTTAATTTATACCCGGTTTATGTTCATAACACGGAAAAATCCAAACGATATGCGATATAGTGTCGATATGAATAAATACAAAGACATTCAATGATATTCAAATATAAAAAATTGATGTTTCAACATCAAGAATGTGATATTCAAATATCAAAATAACCACGAATTTACGAACAAAAATTTTCAAAAGCCCTTGACTTTTCGCACTCTCCTGTGCTATGATATAGGCACAGGATGAACGTTGAAAAAAGAGCGGCCATCTTGAATATATTCATAAAAGGAGCGATTCTTATAGTAAACATCGTTGACAACCTTATGGGCAAGGGAAAGAGCAGTGCCGCCTTGCAGTACATCAATGACAACCGGGATAAGCGTTACCTGTATGTTACGCCGTATCTATCGGAGTGTCAGCGGGTATAGATTGCTTGCCCGGACTTACAGTTCAAAGAGCCATCTGACACAGGAGCGCTCCCTACAAAGTCCGCTGACCTTTTGCGCCTACTTTCTGAAGGACAGAATGTGGTTCTGTCGCATGAACTGTTTAAGCTGTTGAATGATACCGCGATAGAACGCATTAGAGAATTTGATTACACACTATTCTTAGATGAAGAGATAGAAGTAGTTGAAGAGTTTAAGATTTCCCCACATGATTTGAAAATTCTGAAAGAGCAGAACCTTATCGAAACCGACCCGACATCTAAAAGGGTAAAGTGGCTTGCTTCACAATATCACGGTGACCTTGAACAGAAAAAGCACGAGATTCAGCAGAAAGCGCTTTATGAAGTAGAACCGAATATAATTCTCTGGCAGTTGCCGCCGGGAATATTTGAGGCTTTTCATCAAGTCTACATTATGACCTTTTTATTTCGTGGGAGTATGTTATACCTGTATTTCCAGAAATATGGAATATCCTTTCAATATTTGCACGTTGAAAAGGATTCTCAAGAAAAATATTATTTTTCACAGGGATATGAAGAAGTGCCAGAATCGGAGAAAACCAGAATAAAATCCCTTTTAGATGTGCATGATGGTAGATTGAATACTACCTATTTGCCAGAATCTAAAAAGAATAGGGCCATTCAAGAGTTTTTTGCACTTTCAGTGTCATGGTATAAAAACAGAAAGAACAAAGAGTGTATAACGATTCTTAAACGTAACGCGGTGAACTACATTCAAAATTATAGACACGTGCCAAAGGACACAGTTATGTGGACAACTTTCGGGTTTGCTTCAAGTAAGTATGAAAACAGCAGAATGAAAGCTATCTGTAAACAACGCGAAAAAGTCGGTTGCAACGGTTGTAAAGAAAAATCGTGTAAACGTAATTTTGTTTCATGCAATGCACGAGCCACAAACCGATATGCAGACAGAACCACATTAGTATACCTTTGTAATATATTTCCTGCTCCGCCAGTAGTACAGTATCTTTCACAGGGTACAACAGCCGAATTTGATGTGGGTTTGTACGCACTTGCACAGTTGATGCAATGGATTTGGCGTTCTGCAATCAGAAGAGGCGAAAAAGTATGGTTGTATTTGCCCAGTGCCAGAATGAGGAAGTTGCTGCTCGATTGGCTGGGATAAAATTCCTTAGCACAAAAAGTGTGCTAAATCTTGATTTTAGACCCTTGTTTTGTTGGTGTTTGGGCACATTCCCCTTAAAGGGAAAAAGAGATATTTTCAAAATCTAAAGAAGAATTATTTTTAGATTTTTCAAAATATAATATTTTTTATTCCGCCGTATGCCCGCTTGCGTTCGCTTTATGGGCTACCGCTGCGGGCATACTACAATAATTTGTTATGGAGGCTTTCATATGATTGTAAAAAATATGAACTTTAATCGTAGTGGCTAGGTCTTAGACCTAAGCCTGTATTTTCCGATGCTTTCCGTAAACAGGTACACCATAACCCAGACTATCACGAGCTGTAAAACAAAGTACAGTATTTGTGATAATATAAAGGGGCGAATGGTTATTCCAACTGCAAATCATCGCGTATATTTAAGAGATGCGAATAATACTCGTATATCTTATACGATGAAAGAGATAGTTAGGACTGTTTATGATTCTGAATATTGTATAATTGATGATATTCAGGATTTGGACGGAGAAGAGTGGTATTTCATCGAAGATGGCTACGATAAACTATTTCACAAGTATAAAGAAAGCTATTTAATTAGCAACTATGCTCGTGTAAAAAGTTATATCGGATATGAAGCTGTTTTAATGACGGTGAAACCATATAAAGGAAATAATGGATATTACATGGTGAATTTCAGAGATGGCAAAAAACGACTACGAAGGAGGGTGCATAGAATAGTCGCGTACCATTTCTTATTGCCCCTAATGCCAAAGGGCATCGACTTTACTAAATGCGAAGTTCACCACTGGCGGGGCAAGGAGAATAATGCAGCTTGTGATTTGTCAATCTGCTTGACAAAGAAACAACACGAACTATATGATAGAATCCGTAGGGGTATAATAGAGTATCGTGCCACACATCCGGTATGTTGGGTTATGCCGGATGTGGCGGCGTGATTTACAAGGCCTCCCGTGCAAAAAGGCGCGGGAGGCCCTTTCTTTTAGATTGAAAAAGAAGCTGCATCCCGGCGGGATTGAACAGCCTTAATCAAACAGCGGCCAAAGACCCCGCCGGGTAGCAAGAAAGACCAGACGAACAAAAGATATATTTTATAGCCGGTTCCATAGGAACTATATTAAAGGACTGTCAGACGCTCTAGCAAACGTTCTGGCAGTCTTTTTGTCTTAGATGACGAAAGTGCTTGCATGAAAGATTGATGCGTTTTAGGGCTTGCTAGAACACATTTTGATTCTGACAAGTGAATGAATCACAGGCAGCAGCGGACACAAAATGCCATCCGCTGCAATACAAACCGTAAAGAGACGTTGCTTTCATGGGTGGAATGAGGTATACTGGTAGCACAATAAATTGTTCGAGACTATACCAACAAATAATAAGATTTTGACTTAGATTTATTGCCTACTCTGATACCGTTCCAGCCCATATCAAAGGCTACCAGTTCCTGCGGGATGCCATCCTGCTCACGATGAACG
>CALBJK010000022.1 GCA_937892695.1 uncultured Prevotella sp. | reverse complement strand
TGTCGTTTCGGCGGCGGAGTAAATGTATTTGCGCGTAGCAACAACGCCCTTGTCGGAACGTCGGCCAATGTGAAAGGCCGGGAAGGAAAGTTCTGGTATAAAGCTAACGCCACTGTCACTGATTATGCCGATTATAAGATCCCGGCCGATAGCATCCAGTACTACTCTTACTACATCAAGCTCAAAGACCGCACTCTCCGCAATACAGCAGGACGCGAATATGACGGAAGCATGATGTTCGGATATGAAGGCGACCGTCTGAAAAGCAGTCTGCGGTTGTCTGATGTCAATACCAAAAGCGGATTTTTCGCAAATGCTCATGGACTGGAAGTGCTTATGTCTGACATCGATTACGACAGCTCAAGACGGGACATAGACCTTCCTTATCACACTGTCAACCATTTTGTCGTTGCCAATCATACGGAGTGGTTGTGGAGGACAGGGCGTATCGAGGCCGATATAGCTTATCAGAACAACCGTCAACGCGAATTGTCCGAACCCATCTCGCACGGATACATGCCGGTTCCGCCTAATACATTGGAACGTAGTTTTACCAAACATACATTCTCGGCCAATATCGGTGTGCGCACAGAAGTAGGCTCGCATATTTTGAGGGCTGGCGTCAACGCCGAATATCAGAACAACAGGCGTGGCGGTTGGGGGTTCATTCTTCCCGACTTCGAACAATTACAGATGGGCGGCTATGTCTCAGACCGCTTCGTGCTGAACGAAAAGACGGTTATCAGTGCCGGGCTGCGATTCGATCACGGACGTGTCAGCATACACAGCTACCGTGACTGGTACAAGACTCCGACAGCTTCGGGCGATTCGGCATACATGGAACGCTCGGCCGACTTCTCCCGGTCATTCAATAGTCTGACGTGGTCGGTCGGTGTGAACCGTGATTTCGGAGCGTGGGTCTTGAAGGCCAATATAGGCAAAAGCTACCGTATGCCAATAGCGAAGGAACTAGGCATGGACGGCATCAACTATAACATCTTCCGCTACGAAAAAGGCAACGGCAATCTCGATGCTGAGCAGTCTTACCAGTTTGATGCAGGGGTGATGTACGAACACGGACGGCTTACGGCCGAGCTTACACCTTTTCTCAACTATTTTCCAAACTACATTTATCTATGTCCGACGGCAGAGTACAAAGAAGGACTACAGCTCTACAATTATACTCAGAGCCGCGTCTTCAGATGGGGATTCGAGGTTGAGGCTTCATATAGCTTTCTCGATAATTTCGTACTGTCGGGCGGAGGCGAATATCTGTATGCCCGTCAGCTGTCAGGCGAAAAGAAAGGTTACACTCTCCCGTTCTCCACTCCTTGGTCGGCACGAGCCGAGTTGAAATACAATATCCCAGTGTCTGATCTAAGAAAAGAAGGCTTCGCTTCTGTTGAAGCGGTGATAGTCGGGGCACAGGACGAAGTCGTTCCTCCAGAAGAACCCACAAAGGGACACACTACGCTGAACGCTTCGGTAGGCAAGTCCTTCCCATTGGGGAGCAGTTCATTCCGTGTCACTTTACGAGCGGAAAATATTCTCGGTACGCGCTACTACGACCATACGAGTTACTATCGTCTGATCGGAGTACCCGAACCGGGACGCAACTTCTCGTTGATGGCGGCTTGGAACTTTTAGAAATTAATAAAAATAATAATAAAGGAACAATGAATAGAATAATTACATTACTGATAGCAATGCTGACGATATTTGCATTGACTGTCTCTGCCGAAGATGTTGCACCAGGAACAGACGCCAACATTTATGGCCATGTCGTCAATAAAAAGAACGGCGAACATCTGCCTTATATTGCAATTAGTGTAAAAGGTACGACCATCGGTACTACAACAGATGCTTCAGGACACTATTTCCTTAAGAATCTGCCTGAAGGTCTTCAGACATTAGAGGTTAAAGCAATCGGATACCGTACCTTAACGCATAGCGTAACGGTGAAAGCCAATACCACACAGGAGGTGAACTTCGAACTTGAAGAGAACAATATTGCTCTTGACGAAGTCGTCGTATCTGCTAACCGAGCCGAAACTACACGCCGGGCAGCTCCTGTTTTGGTCAATGTGCTTGGGTCAAAACTGTTTGAGAACACGCAGGCTTCTTGTCTGGCTCAAGGTCTTGGTTTTCAGCCAGGAGTCAGAGTCGAAGATAATTGCCAGAACTGCGGCTTCACCCAAGTTCGCATAAACGGTCTCGACGGACATTACTCTCAAATACTTATCGATTCGCGTCCAGTATTTTCCGCTCTTAACGGCGTATACGGACTCGAACAGATACCAGCAAATATGATAGACCGAGTTGAAGTGATACGTGGCGGCGGTTCTGCGTTGTTCGGTGCTTCAGCTATAGGCGGAACCATCAATATCATAACAAAAGATCCGATCCGCAATTCGGCTGAGGCCGCACATACTATAACTGGAATTGGCGGAAGTAAAGCTTGGGAGAACAATACAACGATGAACGCTTCGATTGTAACCGATGACCGACGTGCGGGTCTCTATGTCTATGGACAGAACCGCTACCGTCAGGGATACGACGACAACGGTGACGGCTATACCGAACTGCCGAAGTTGCGTAACCAGACTATCGGTCTTAGTACATATTACCGGTTGAATCCTTATTCTAAATTATCGCTGCGCTATCACGGAATAAAGGAATTCAGACGAGGAGGAAACATGCTTGACTATGTAGCTCACGAAGCCAATATTGCCGAACAAGTGCAGCACAACATAAATGGCGGAGGACTCAATTATGATTTCAATTCGCCAGACGGACACAATCGTGTTAATGCCTATTTCTCTTTTCAGGACACGAAGCGTGACAGCTACTATGGAGGAACAGCTTCAGGAACGGATGAAGAAAAGGCCGAAGCTCTGAAAGATTATGGCATTACCCATGACGTGACAATGATTGGCGGTACGCAATACATCCATTCATTCGACCGTCTGGTTTTCATGCCGAGTGACCTCACTGTGGGTGGCGAATTCAATTATGATGCATTGCATGACAAAATCATCGCCCGTGGACGGTTTACAGACCAGACTGTCAGGATATGGAGCGGTTTCATACAGAATGAATGGAAGAACAAGTATTGGAGTCTGCTCCTCGGAGGAAGGTTAGACAAGCACAGTATGCTCGACCATGTGATTTTCAGTCCGCGCGTGAATGTCAGGTTCAATCCGAGCGACAACTTCAATTTCAGAGCCAGTTACGCTGACGGATTCCGTGCGCCACAGACTTTTGACGAGGATCTGCACGTCGGCATGGTCGGTGGCGAACTAGTCGCAACACGTCTTGCCAAGGGGCTGAAGGAAGAACGTTCTCATAGTTTCAGTCTTTCAGCAGACATGTATCATTCGTTCGGAAACGTACAGGCCAATCTTCTTATAGAAGGTTTTTATACCATTATTGATGATATGTTCCATACGCGTCTGACAGGTCAGACCGATGCCGACGGATATTCCATTCAGGAACGATACAATACTGGCGGTGCCAAGGTCTACGGACTGAATATTGAAGGTAAGGTGGCTCCTGCATCATGGTTCAACCTGCAGGCCGGAATAACTCTGCAAAAGAGCATGTACGACCAGCCCGAGTCGTGGAACGACGACGCACCGTCTGAAAAGAGAATGCTCCGTACTCCGAACACGTACGGATACTTTACAGCCACGCTGAACCCTGTGAAGAAATTGACTGTAGCTCTTTCCGGCAACTATACCGGACGGATGCTTGTAGGCCACTCTGCAGGTTCGGAAATCGACCATCCTGTGCTTGTCAATACGCCGACATTCTTCACGATTAACGCCAAGGTGGCATACGACTTTCTTGTTGCAAGAAGCATAACATTGCAAGCAAATGCCGGAATTCAGAATATCACTGATTCTTATCAGAAAGATTTCGACCGTGGCTGGAACCGTGACTCCGATTACATTTACGGTCCGTCAATGCCACGGTGCTGGTTTGCAGGTGTGAAGGTCAGCTTCTGATAAAACATTAATATGTTTTCAAACTAATAAAATAATAAATTAATTAAATCAACAAATCGGGGTTTATAACCCCACAAAACAACAAACAATTATGAAAAAGATTTTTTCGTTGGCAGTCCTTGTACTGCTTAGTGTCTTGACTTTGTCGCTTGCATCGTGCGATAACGACGACGACAAAAAAGAGGAAGTCGCAAAACCGACAATCAATCTCGCCGAAGTAGGTGAAGGCAACAGTAAGGTTGCTGTCGCAGGTGAAGACATGCACCTCGAAGGCGAACTCCTCGCTCCGGGCAAGATCAAGAGCATCAATGTAGAAATCCACTCCGAAGAGGGTGGCGACGACATTGTCAACAAAACTTGGGACAGCGGCAAATACATCGGCGTGCTTAACACTACGTTCCATGAACACATTGACATACCGAAAGATGCAAAGCCCGGACAGTATCACTTGCACTTCACTGTGACAGACGAGAAAGGACAGACATCTACTTTCGAGACTGAAATTACAGTAAAGGCTCCGGATCCCAATGATGCAACCATTGAGAACATTGAAATCGGCGAGAACAATAATATGGCTGGTGTGGTCGGAGGCAATGTGCCTGTAAGCGCAAGTATCAAGACAAAGACTCCTATTAAGGAGATTGAAGTCGAATTCCACGGAGATGGCGGCGAGTTCCCTACTTCTTATGAAGGAAAGTATGCCGGACAGACTGACGTGAAATTCTCCGAAAACGTTCCTGTCGACGCAAAGGCTCCTAAGGGCGAGTACCACGTACACATCACCGTCACAGAAGAGAACGGTCACACCACCACAGCTACAGTTGAAGGCGTAATGCTGAGATAATCTGCGGTCTGGTGCAGACTGCCATACTTCTTATAAAACAGGGCTTGCAATGCTGTCGGCTTTTAAGGCCGATGCGTTGCGAAGCCCTTTATGACATTAGTTGTGATGCATGTCATGCGACATACATTTCAGACATATAAAATGAACAAGATATGAAAGTTACTTCATCAATATTTTTCGCATCATTACTGCTGTGTTTCGCTTCTTGTTCGTCGTCAGACGACAATGAGGAGAAGGACATGGAGAAACCCGTAATAGAGGAAAGCCAGGACCCGAACAAGGCCAATCCCATACCTTGCCAGATCTACAACCGTGGAGATGTGATACCGTTTCGTTATGTCTTTACCGACAACGACGAATTGGGTAATTTCAATATTGAAATCCACAATAACTTCGACCATCACACACACGGTACGGCTTCGGTAGACTGTCCGCTTGATGAAAAGAAGAAGCCCGTCAACCCTTGGGTTTACAATCAGGACTATCCGATTCCGTCAGGACTCAAGACATACGAAGCCAAGACCGAAATCCAGATACCAAAGGACATCGATCCGGGCGATTATCACTTTATGATCCGAGTCACAGATAAGGCCGGGTGGCAGCAGATAGCTGCAATTTCGATAAAGGTTAAATGATAATTTGTTCATGTATATCAGATTAATAGTTCTGGCTCTGTCCCTCTTCCTTGCAGGAGGGGCAAGAACCTTTTCTTTTTCCGACTCGCTGAAAGCTCGTTTCGACCGCCAGCGCAGCCTCTTCCAGCAAGAGAAGATTCATCAGCACACCGACCGGACATGCTACATGCCGGGAGAGCGCGTGTATTTCAGGACATACGTGGTAGATGCAACCGATTTCCGACCGGACGCTCCAGACAAGTATGTCTACACCGAACTGCTCGACCGTAATGGGTATGTCATAAAGCGTGTGAAGACAATCAGTGGAGGTAAGGCTTTTGCGGGATATCTGGACATCCCGTCCGACATTGCTCCTGCCGTATATTTTTTGCGCAGCTACACACTATATTCTTCAAATGTCCATGGATACGACTGTCTTACTCCGATATCTGTGGGTGGTGCAAGGCTGCAGTTTCCTTCAAAACATCTTGCTGTCAGACACGACGAAGGCATCCTCGACTGCAAGGATGAAGGAAGGTATTTCGGAATCGGGTTGAGCAAGCAAACTAAAGGGACATATCGCATAGCTGTCATCTCGCGCGGCCAGGTGGTCTATGACGACACGTTGTCGGCTCCGCGTCGGATATCCTTTTTGAACAGTGACATGCCGCAGGGTGTTTCCTCCGTCATAGTCTATGACAGCCAACGCCGTATTCTCGGACGGAGACTGATATTCTCTCCTTATGGCGACAGAATCGCACATGTGCAGATTAGCGTCGATTCTGTATCTTTGTCCGGTCATAAGAATAAAGGATTGACCATATCGGTTCCGGGTGTGTCAGACTGTAGCCTGTCCGTGTCAGTCACTGACAACGCGAGGACTTCTGTAAGCGATGCGATGACAATAATGCCGCGTCTGCTGCTTTCGTCAGATATACGCGGAACAGTGCCCGATGCCGACAGTTATTTTCGTGACGGCTATCATGCAGAAGCTCTCGACTCGTTGTTACGTTCATCTGTCAGTGACAGATATAACGTAGACAGTATCCTGGCCGGCATTTATTCGCGGCCTATTGTCTTTCCGGAAACTAGCCAGACAGCAAACGGACGTGCCATTATTCCGGGCAATACTGTCTATGGGGCTTCTGACGCGACGGTCAATATCATTTCTCCTCAGGCCGATATGTTCTCTATTGTCCGGGCTGACAAGAACGGACGGTTCGCTGTGTCGGGTCTCGACTATCCCGACGGAACGTCATACGTTTTCAATGCCTTTACAGCCAATCGGCGCGACAAGACAGAAGTGAGGATGGACGAAACGGCCTATCCGCCGGTCGACGAAACCACGTTTGCCAGATATGCAGCAGTACCGTTTGTTCATAACGGCCATGTCGTCAGCGATTTCGGCAAGAGCATAATGCTTGATAATGTGACAGTTACGACATCACGGCGCAAGAGCCACAGCGGCACGTTTTCATCGCTTGCCGACTACTCTCTTACGGCAGAAGACATGAACAATATCGACGCTACGTGCATACATGAAGTGCTGAGACGCATACCGGGTGTGAGGGTGAAGAACGACAACCGCTGCTACATACGTACCGGAACGTCTATCTACGACGATACTCCGGCTGCCATAGCCATTGACGGAATAATCGTCGACTACAATTACAATCTTGATATCCTAAATCTGCACGATATAGCCCGAGTCGACATCTTCAAGTCTGGAAGTGCGGTAATATGGGGCGCAGCCGGAGGGGCAGGCGTTATATCAGTCACTACAAAGAACGGGACACGCACTCACGACGGTGATGTGCCTAACCGGATAAGCCGTTACACACCGCTGGGTTATCAGATTCCGGTTGCAGAATTCAGAACAAAGCAGAACAAAAATGTAAAAACGGTTTATTGGAACGGCAGTCTCGAAGTGACGGACGGCAAGGCTCATATCGACAGTCTGTTGCCTCAGTCTCAGCCATACGATTATACAGTTCGTGTAGAAGGCATTACTTCTGACGGCCGTATCGTCTGCGGAGAGATACGGCTGACGGACAAGTGATCATGACACAGACGAGTCGGTGAGGGAGACTGTTGCGGCATTAAATGCCGTCCGCTAATGCCGCATGGCATCTTGTGTCCGTGGATTTGTCATCGACTCGGCCACCGGACAGCTTACCGAGGTGAAATAGGACGGACTACCTATTACTCAAGTATTCGTTGAACCATGCGCGTTCCGCAAACGGCTTCTTCTGTGCCCGTTGCGGATTCTCTTCGGCTGCAATGCCTACTGGCAGAAGACACGCAGTGGTGTATTGTTCTGGCATCTTTACGATTTTGGCCAGCTCTTTCTTGCAGTTGCGTATGCTGCCCTGATACCAGCACGTAGCGTAGCCCATAGCCTCGATGGCGAGAATCATGTTCTCCATTGCTGCGGCAAAGTCCTCTACGTTATAGTACTGGCCGTCTACGCCTTCTATCCGCTGGGTGAATACGAGAATGAAGGCCGGAGCCGACTGACATGAAGGTTTCTTGAATATACGCTTGATTGCTGCGACCTTTTCTGGGCTGTCTATTGCGACGAAGGCCGTGGTCTGACGGTTACAGCCAGAAGGAGCGGCAAATCCTGCCCTTACTATTGTTTCGAGATCGGCTCTCGGAACTGCGGTGTCTTTGAACTGCCCCCGATAGCTGAACCGAGAGAATATGGTATCCAATACATTGTTTCCTGTTTTTCCCATTATTGTCTTGTTTTTATTTGTCTTTGATACAAAGTTAGTCATTTTTCTGTACTATAGTCAGTATTCTCTGGATTTTTATTTGTAATATTGCATGATGCTTCGAAGGCATGAAACCTAACCATAAGAAAAAGGTAATAGTTCCCGAGGCAGAAAGAGATTGAATAAAAATAACGTTGAAATGAAACAAAGTATAATTGCAGCGATGATGTCTGCCATCGGAATATGTTCGGGGTGTAAGGCGCAAAAGACTGTTAAGGTGTTGTCTCCTGATGATTTCATTGCGGCTTTCAAAGCTGACACTTCGGCTGTGCTTCTTGATGTAAGGCAGCCTGCAGAATTTGATGAAGGACATATTAAAGGGGCTGTGAACCTTGACTGGCTCAACAAGGAAAAATTTGAAAAAGGCTTGGATAAAATGGATAAAGCCAGGACCTATTATATTTATTGTCGCAGCGGACGACGTAGCAACGCTGCCGCTATGAAAATGCGGTCGGAAGGTTTCAATGTCTTTGATATGAAAGGCGGAATATTAGAGTGGAAGAGCCTTGGGTTTCCTGTTGCTACAGATGACGGAGATCCGGGAAAGGCCATTCCTGCAAATTGAGATACATCTTTGTGTCTGAAACTTTGCTTTAGCCGCCTTGTCGTTTTTCTGCGAAAGAAAATCCTTGCATTTGCCGGATCTTTTTTGATGCGCAAGGCAAACAATGTCGATTATTTTGCGTAAGTTTGCAAAAACAAAGCAATGTAAAAATGGAGACTGACAGATACATACGATTCGACTGGGCGATGAAGCGGATGCTCCGCGACAAGGCTAACTTCGGCGTGATAGAAGGACTGCTTACGGTTCTTCTAAAAGAGAAAATCACGATTGTGGAGATTCTGGAAAGCGAAGGCAACCAGCTGACCGAGGACGACAAATTCAACCGTGTAGACATAAAGGCACGGGATTCTAAAGGAGAAATAATCATCGTTGAGATCCAGAACACACGCGAGATTTACTATCTTGAGCGTGTGCTCTACGGCGTGGCCAAAGCGGTAACTGAACACATTAAGCTCGGCGAAACCTACAGCGAAGTTAAGAAAGTTATATCGATAAGCATCCTTTACTTCGACATAGGGCGCGGTTCAGACTACCTTTATCAAGGGCAGAATCATTTTGTAGGAGTGCACACAGGTGACGAACTCACTGTAACGTCGAAGGAACGTGACGCTATCATACAGCGCAAGCCGTGTGACATCTTCCCTGAATATTTTCTGATAAGGGTAAATGAGTTTAACAAGGTAGCCAAGACACCGCTGGAAGAATGGATGAGCTATCTGAAGACCGGAACCATCGACTCTACATACACGGCTCCTGGACTGCCTGAGGCTCGAGAACGTCTGCGCTACTACAACATGTCGACGGCAGAACGTCATGCCTACGACGAACATATCAATGCCATAATGATACAGAACGATGTACTTGACACCGCAAAGATTGAAGGAAGAGAAGAAGGTCGTGCTGAAGGTCGTGCTGAAGGTCGTGCTGAAGGTCGTGCAGAAGGTCGTGCTGAAGG
>CALBJK010000021.1 GCA_937892695.1 uncultured Prevotella sp. | reverse complement strand
GTAGAGATGGCCTTCCTGTATGATTTTCGGCATGAAGCGGTAGAACAGAGTCATGATGAGCGTGTCGATGTGAGAACCATCGACATCGGCATCGGTCATGATTATAATCTTGTCGTAGCGCAGTTTGTCGATGTTGGCCTCTTTGTCTTCTTCGCCGTCGACTCCGAATCTGACACCGATGCTCTGGATTATGTTCATCACAGACTCGCTTTCGAACACCTTGTGCCACATCACCTTCTCTACGTTCAGAATCTTACCGCGCAGCGGCAGTATGGCCTGGGTGTAGCGGTCGCGTCCCTGTTTGGCCGAACCTCCGGCCGAGTCACCCTCGACGAGGAATATCTCGCAGTCTTTGGGGTCTTTGTTGGAGCAGTCGGCCAGTTTGCCGGGCAGTCCGCCTCCAGTCATCGGGTTCTTGCGCTGCACGCTCTCGCGGGCCTTGCGGGCTGCAATGCGGGCTGTGGCGGCGAGGATGACCTTGTCGCAAATCATCTTGGCCTCTTTCGGATGCTCTTCGAGATAATAGCTCAGAGCTTCGCCTACGGCCTGTTGTACGGCTCCTGCCACTTCGCTGTTGCCGAGCTTGGTCTTGGTCTGTCCCTCAAACTGGGGTTCGGACACCTTTATGGATATCACGGCGGTGAGTCCTTCGCGGAAGTCTTCTCCTGCTATTTCTATCTTCGATTTCTCTATCTGTTTTGATATGACGGGGTCGTTGTCGGCGTAGGCCTTGAGGGTTCTGGTCAGGGCTATGCGGAATCCTGTCAGATGGGTGCCGCCTTCGATGGTGTTTATGTTGTTGACGTAGGAGTGGATGTTCTCCGTATAGTCAGTGTTGTACATTATGGCCACCTCGATTGGAATGCCCTGCTTTTCGGTCTTCAGATATATCACGTCGTCGAAAAGATGGGTGCGGTGACGGTCGACGTAGCGTACAAACTCTTTCAGCCCGTCCTTGGCGTGGAACACTTCTTCGCGGGTTTTGCCTTCCTCGTCGGGGCGCATGTCGCGCAGGGTTATCTTTATTCCGGCGTTGAGATAGGCCAGTTCGCGCATACGGCGGGCGATGATGTCCCACTGGTAGTGGGTGGTGGTGAAGATGGTTGGGTCGGGCCAGAACTGTTGGCGTGTGCCTCGCAGTTCGGTTTCGCCTACTATCTTGACAGGATAGAGGGGCTTGCCTTTCTCGTATTCCTGCTGATATATCTTGCCGTCGCGGAACACCTGCGACTTCATGTGGGTGGACAGCGCGTTGACGCAGCTCACGCCCACGCCGTGCAGACCGCCGCTGACCTTGTAGGATCCCTTGTCAAACTTACCTCCGGCGTGCAGCACGGTCATCACTACTTCGAGAGCCGACTTGTGAAGCTTTTTGTGTTCGTCGACAGGTATGCCTCGACCGTTGTCCTGAACAGTGATTGATTCGTCTTTGTTGATTGTGACTTCTATGTGGGTGCAATAGCCGGCCATGGCTTCGTCGATAGAGTTGTCCACTGTCTCGTTGACGAGATGGTGAAGACCTTTCTCGCTTATGTCGCCAATGTACATTGCCGGACGCTTGCGTACTGCCTCCAGACCTTCCAGAACCTGGATGTTGCTGGCTGAGTAGTTGCTTGCGCTGTTCTGTGTTTCTGCCATTTCTTCTTAGTGTAAAATATATTGCAAAATTACGAATTTTCTACCGCTTGCAGAAATTTTACACCATAAATAATGCCAATGGCTTCCGGTTGTGGATCGTGGAGGGGATGATACCGGAGGATGGAAACTAAAAAAGGAGAGCGCGAAACCTTAATGATTTCCCGTTCTCCTTTGCGATTTACCTTTTTAGAATGGTTCCGGCTCGACGTGTCTGCGTTGTCCGCCTGTGTGTAAAAGGCTTGCTGTCTTGAGCGTTAGTCTGTATAGTTTGGACAGCTTGTCGGTACTATTTTGTCAGCTTGAACAGTGCACAAGCATGGGGCTTGAGTGTGGCCGACACATTGCCAGACGATTTTCCCAAGTTCTTGCCGGTCCACATATCCTGTATCTTGACGCTTCCTTTCAGCCCGAGGTCTTTCAACTTGACGCTCACTTTCTGGGCGTTGCCGTCGCCGATGTTGAACAGTGCGAGATAGGTTTCGCCGGTCTTGGCGTTGCGCGAGGTTATGGCCACGCGGCCTTCGGTGTTGAACAGCTGGCGCACTTTGGTGCCTTCACGGTGCATACGCAGCACTTCCTTGTTGGTCAGCAACGAGAGTGTGAACTTGTCCATCGTGGGCAGGTCTCCTCCATATATAAGCGGTGAGCGGAATATGGTGAAGAAGGTCATCAGCGAGTACTGCTCGTCTGTGGTGAGCCGTGTCATGCGGTCGTTACCGCGCTCGCCACGGATGGATATATGGCCGAGCGGAATCATGTCACAGTCTGGCCATGTGCCTCCGCCGATGTACGGATACCAGTCTTGCGCGACAGTCATAAGATGGGTCAGATCCTTCCACACATCCCACACGTCATTTACCATGCGCCACATGTTGGCGTGTCCTTCCAGATGCTTGGCTGCCGATACAGGCGTTTCGCCCGGCGATGTGCTCAGCACTATCGGGCGACCGGTCTTCATGATGGCGTTGTGTATCATGTCGACCTCGTCCTCGTGGTATATCGGAGCCGATAGGTCATCTACCTTTACAAAATCGACTCCCCAGTCAGCGTACATCTCGAAGATGGAGTCGTAGTATTCCTGTGCACCCTTCTTTCCGGCCACGATAGTGTAGTTGTCGCGAAGCCATTTGCATTGGTTTTCGGGCGAATATATCTGGTCGGCCGTGACACCTTCGGCTCCCTTTATGGGCAGATGGCGCATTACTGCGACTTTGGGTATGCCTCGCATGATGTGTATGCCGAACTTAAGTCCCTTGCTATGCACGTAGTCGGCGAGAGCCTTGAAGCCTTTTCCGCCCGTTGACGAAGGAAAACGGTTCTCGGCGGGCTGGTAGCGTCCGTATTCGTCAATCACATAGACGGGGTTGTCCTGGTTGTATCCTCCGGCCTTGTCATTGGCCACGAACCATCTGATGTCCACCACAACATATTCCCAACCGTACTGTTTGAGGTGAGCTGCCATGTAGTCGGCGTTGGCTTTTACTTCGGCTTCGGTAACTGTAGGACCGTAGCAGTCCCAGCTGTTCCATCCCATTGGAGGGGTCTTGGCCCATGAACGGAAGTCGGTCGCATCCTGAGCTTTTAATGATGACATGCAGCACACGAAGGCTGCAGCCAGCAAGATTAATGTTTTTTTCATTTTTGTTATTTGATAATTTGTTGTTGTCCGATTATCGGAAAGGGCCAGTATCGCATTAACAGCCCCGCCTGATTTTTATGTCCGGTAACTTTGATATTGTAGTCTGGTAACTCTGATATTATAGCCCGGCAACTGGAAAAAGCGGTGGAACGTTCTTGTAACAGTCGTCCGCCGCTTTTTTATAGCTGTCAATGATGTTTGTGAGGCATCATTACCGACACGTTATTTCCCGTAATCGGGGTTCTGCGTGAAGTTGGGGTTTTTGTCCATTTCTTCTTTCATGATAGGCAGCCAGTACATCTTGTCATCCCATTTGCGGTCGCCGCCCACATCGCTGCGCAGCTTGTCGACAGTGTATGTGGTCTTTCCGTCAGGATACTTTTTGATGGTGATGGCGTGCATGGTGCGTCCGAAGTACTTGTCGGCTTCCTTCCAGCGTCTTACGTCGAAGTAGCGGTGCTCCTCGAACACCAGTTCTATGCGCCGTTCGTGTTTTATGGCTTCCAGCAGCTCTGCTCCAGAGGCGGTGATGAAAGGCATTCCTGCACGTTCTCTTATTGGCTTTAATGCTTCTCTTGCCCCATTCTCATCGCCGATATTGTAAAGAGCTTCGGCCTTGTTCAGATAGATTTCGGCCAAACGTATGTGTATCCAGTTGCGGGCACTGAAGTTCCATGAGTTCTGAACGTAGTTCTCGTCCATGTATTTCTTCAGATTGTAGCCTGTGGGCGACGTGTTCCATGCATCGTTTCCGTATCTGGAGTCACGTCCTCCGCCTATCTCTTTGCCGCTGGCATCGACATTGAAGAAGGTTTCGAGGTTGCGGCTCTGCCATTTGGCTCCGTCGTAGAGTATGGTGGCATAGAAGCGAGGGTCGCGGTTGTCATACGGGTGGGCTGCTTCGTCGGGATTGTTCCAGTCGAACTTGCTGGCCACGCCGTCCTTTACTACTTCGTAATCATCGACCAGTTCCTGAAGAGGGCAGTTGCCGCCCCAACCACCGTAGCCGTTAGGACCGCTATACTGGTCGAGGGTGAAGATGTTTTCACCCTCCGCACTTGATGTTCCCATACGTGCGAAGATAGTTTCTTTGTTGGCTGAGGTGTTGTCGAGGAAGATGTTCTGGTAGTTCTCCGAGGGGTCCGACTTGAGCTTGTACAGCTCGTATCCGGCATCGAGGGCAGCCTGTAGTGCGGCATCGGCGGCATTGGCGGCCTTCTTCCATCGATCGGGGTCGGGCGTGGTGTAGCCCACTTCTGCCGTCTTCACGTCGTCGTTCATCAGCGGACTGGCTGCGTAGAGCAGAATGCGCGACTTCAGTGCAAGCGCGGCTACGCTCGTGGCGCGGCCATAGTCGTCGCCGCTCCATGTGGCAGGAAGCTCGGTAGCTGCCTGGTCAAGTTCTTTGACGAGAAAGTCGATGCATTCCTTATAGGTGGCGCGCTTTTGGCCGACAATTTCGCCTCGGTCGTTGATGGTGTAGCTGTTTGTGATGATAGGCACGGCTCCCCAACGCTGTATCAGATCCCAGTATTCGAAGGCGCGGATGAAGCGTACCTGACCTTCCAACCGGGTCTTTTCCTCGCTGTCGGCGAAGGATACCTGAGCTATTTTCTCGAAGAAGATGTTGCAGTTGGAGATGTTAGTCCATTTCGTAGACCACGAGCGGTTGTCCCATCCGTACCACGCACCGTTCATACGTCCGAGGTCGGTAGGGCTGAGTCGGGCGAAATTGTTAACCTCGCAACTGCGCAGCCACGCCAGTTCGGTCTCGTCGACTACCGAGCTTTGGCACGACTCGGCGTTGGCACCGCAGCCTATTTGGTTGTAGCGCGAATTGACAAACGATTTGACCAGAGCCGGGTCGGCCCAGAGGTCGTTGTCGGAAATCTCTGTGAGCGGTTTCTTGTCTAGAATGTCCGAGCACGAAGTTGTCAGAGTGGCGGCAAAGACGCACAGTGACAAAAGTTTCATATATTGTTTCATTTCAGTTCTTGGTTAGAAGGTTATGTTTATTCCGAAGTTGTAGACCTTAGACTGTGGCGTGTTCCATGCTGCCCAGCCCTGGCTGTTTTCTTGGGTTTCGGGGTCTATGTTCTTTATCGAGGTGAATGTCAGCAGGTTGTAACCCGTCAGGCACAGCCTTACGCCCGAAATAGGCGTTCCTGCAAACCATTGCTTCGGGCAGTCGTAGGCCAGCTCTATGCTCTTCAGACGCAGGTAAGAGGCATTGTTGAGCCAGAATGAGTTGCGGTAGTTGCCGCCACCGGTGACTGTGTAGTCGCGGTTGTACGTGCGCGGATACTTGGCGTTGGGGGTGCTCTCTGTCCAGCGGTTGTCGTAGAAGTCCTTGGTGAAGTTGCCTATTGTTCCGGCTTCCATGAAAGTGTACTGCCATACTTTGGCGGCACCCTGCCAGAGCATGTTCAGACTCAGGTTCTTGTACGAAGCGCCGAGGTTGATGCCGTACATTATCTCCGGTACGGCAGGCTTGTCCATACGAACCTTGTCGTCGCCGTTTATCTGGTTGTCGCCGTTTACATCCTTGAATTTCACGTCGCCGACTCTTGCGTCGCTGAGGTGTGGGTAAGCGTCAAGTTCCTCCTGTGTGCGGAATATGCCGTCGGCCTGATACATCAGATACATACTGCCCTGAGTGCCGATAGTCTTGCCAGTGCGGCGTTGCCATTCGAGTGTCTCGGCTGGTTCGTCTATATACTCGATTGTTCCGTGGCTGTACGAGAAGTTGACCGAAGCGTTGAACATCCAGTCTTTGGTCAGTGCGCGGTTGTAGCCCAGACTCAGCTCGGTACCGATGTTCTTGCATCGTCCGATGTTCTCGTCCGGAAGCAGCAGCCCGGCATACTGCGGTATGGCAGCGTTGCGGGCTGTGAGGATGTTGCTGCGTTTTGTCACGAAGAAGTCGCCTTCAAAGTTGAAGTACTTCAGGAATCGTGTCTCCAGACCTACGTTCCACGTGTCGGCGACCTCCCATGTGATGTTGGGGTTGGCCGTGCGGTTGAGCTTCAGACCGGTGTTTATCTTTCCTCCGTTCGCACCGAACACAGCCGGGTTGGAGAATGTGTATGCCGTAACATATTGGAAGGCCGACACTTTGTCGTTACCCATCTGTCCCCACGATGCGCGGAGCTTCAGATAGTCCATCCATTTGACATTATCCTGCCAGAATTTCTCTTCGGAGATGCGCCATCCTACCGACACGCCGGGGAAGAAACCGAAGCGTTTGCCCTTGGGGAAGTTCTCCGATCCGTCATAACGCCAGTTGAACTGGAAGAGATACTTGCCAGCATAATCGTAGTCGACACGTCCGAAGTAGTTGAGTCGGGCTGTCTCTGAAGCCGTTCCGTCGTTGGTTGCCGAGTTGGAGTCGCCGGCAAACAGTTCGTCTATCTGAGTCGAGACAAAGTCTTGTCTGCGTCCGTATAGATAGTCGTAGCGGCTCTTGTACTGTTCCCATGCTACGAACACGTTCAGATTGTGTACCTCGGCGAAGGTGCGCTTATAGTTTAGCCGGGCGTTCATGGTCAGTCCGAGCGTCTGGTTCATGTTCTCGTATAGCACGTTCTGTCCCTGCTGTACGGGCAGATACTTGTCGTCCTCCTTAGTATAAAGATAGTATTTCTTCTGGAAGTTTTTGTAGAACACATCGGCTCTGTCGACATAGAATCCGGCATCGAAGGACAGACCCTTTGTCAGCCAGGGAAGCTCCCAGTGCATGGTGAAGTCGGCATTGAGGTAGGAGCGGCGGTCTCGTTGGTAACCCATGGTATTGTCCATACCAGTGGCTGGAGAGAAATTGTCCTGCTTGGACGACACCGTGCCGTATTCGGTTCCGGGATACCAGATGTTCACCATCGGGTTATATTTAATAAGGTATCGCCAGATGTCCTCCGACCCTGTGACGGGCGAGTTTCGGTCTTCCTGTCTGAAGGCTATGTTCACTCCGAAGCTCAGCAGGTCGGACGGGCGTATGTCGAGGTTCGACCTGAAGTTGTACTGGTTATAATTGCTCGCGCTGTTCTTGTAGTAGTTGTCCTGATACTGGTATCCGGCCGAGACGAAGAACGACATCGTCTTGCTGCCTCCGCTGGCTGTGACGTTGTGCTGGGTCTGTACGGCGTTGCGCAGGAGCGTATCGAACGAGTCGATGTTGGGAAAGTTGAGCGGGTCGCTGCCGTCGCGGAACTTCTGTATGTCTTCTGCCGAGTATTTGTCAGGCGTGATTTCGTTGAGCAGTTCGGCATATTCCCACGAGCTGCACATCTCTGGCAGTACTGTAGGACGGCTGATACCGATGTTGCCGTTGTATGACACTTTGACACGTCCTTCCTTGCCGCGTTTGGTCGTGACGAGTATTACGCCGTTGGCCGCACGCGAACCGTAGATGGCTGCCGAGGCATCCTTCAGTATGGTGACGCTCTCTATGTCGTTGGGGTCGAGACGGCCGAGCGATCCGGCGCGGTCGGCCACACCGTCTACTACGAGCAGGGGCGAAGCGTCGCCGATGGTGCTGGCTCCGCGTATGAGCAGTCCGGCATCGTCGTATCCCGGCTCGCCGCTGCGGTTATAGGAGATGAGACCAGGCATACGTCCTGCCAGCGTGTTGGTGATGTTGGGCGTAGGCACGGCTGCGAGGTCAGAACCCTTTGTGGTGGCAAGCGAACCCGTTACCGACACCTTGCGCTGTGTGCCGTAACCTACGACCACCACCTCGTCCAGATTCTGGTTGTCTTCCTGGAGTGTGATGCTCATAGGTGCCGTGCCGTTCACTCGGACAGTCTTGGATGTGAATCCTATATATGTTATTTCGAGTTCTTCGCCGCGCGAAGCGTCGATGGCAAAGTTGCCGTCGATGTCTGTCAGTGCACCCTTGTCTTCCTTACCCTTAATCCGGACAGAGGCTCCGATGATGGGGTCGCCGTTGGCATCTTTGATTACGCCTTTCACGCTTTGCGCCTTACGCCCGGAGTGTTGCGGGCTTTGACGGTTGCGTGTTTTGGAAATGATGACATTGCTGCCATCCATAGTGTAGGTTAGATGCTGTCCGCGCAGAATCTGGGCTATAGCCTCTGCACAGTTGTCTGCTTTCACTGTCACCTTGCGGTTTACGTCGACATCGCTCACCTCGTAGGTGAAGGAGTAGCCACACTGCTGCCGGACGGCGTTCATAGCCTGCCTGACAGTAACGTTGTTGAGCCGGATGGCAGTCTGGGCGTTCAGATTCGCGCTCAGGCATAGTGCCGATACAGCTACGATTAGCTTACGATCAATTCTCATCTGTTATTAGCTTTTAGTTATTTATGGGTGTAAGTTGAACACCTTCTGGTTACATGACGACAGGCAAGGGAGGAAGGGTAGTGAAAAATGAATTTTTTTATAAAAAGAAAGTTTAAAAAACTAAAAACAGCAGAATGATGCTTTTATTTTGAGTTTCAAGTGGTATCGGAGACACCTCTCCAAAGTAAAGTATCTGAACCTACCTATCGGTAAGCAAAGATTTTCCAACATGATGATTTCATGATTTACTGACGTACTGTTGTCTAGATTTACTGACATGCTGTCTTATAGTAATTAATGTATGCATGTCATATGATAAAACGTTTTAATGTATTATAAGGAATGACTTTATCTTGATTCTTTCTAAATTACAGCAGAATAGTGCAGATATTCAGTATTGTGCAATGAGTTATTGCAAGAAAACTTCATATTTGCACTATGATTACAGAAGTTTCACTATCAGTTTCAGCCTCTTTGACAGGTTCGAATTGTGCGCTTGCACATATAAAGCTGGATTTAAACATAGAATCTACTGATTGGCAACATGCGGACATTCATCTACTAATTTTTTCTCTGCTATGCATTCCGCCTCTATGAGCCATTCCGGACGACATACTTTTGCATGCACTATTATATATGGAATGCCGGAAAAGCGCTTTTGGAATATCCTGTCGACAACAGTATAATCGCTCACATCGCGCAGGTAGACAATGAAATAGCGTATGTCGTTGAGTGTGGCGTTGCCGTCGGCGAGCAAGGCATCGATATTTTCTATCAGTCGTGCCGTCTGCCGTTCTACATCACCAAGATACAGCACATCGCCGTGCTTATCGATGCTTGCCGTGCCAGACACGTAGTAGTGGAGCACGTCGTCGATGTCAAGTCGGGTGGCGCGTTCAAAAGCTACGCCGTAATCGTGTGTCGGGTTCATGTGATCGAGAGCTTTAAGGTAAGACAGTTGACTGTCGGCAATGTCGGGGTATGTGAGGAAGTCCATTGCCACACATGCGTGTCGCGACTGGTTTTCTCCGCCTATACCTGTTGATGCTATGTAGTGTGTGTCGGCTGTTAGTCCGTAATACTTGAAAATGTCGTTGCGTGCCTTCACCACTCCTGTGTAATTAACGTCGATGTCGGTTATGTAAATCCATGTGCGTACAAGGTTTGTCTTCATGTTAAGGTGATGTTCTTCA
>CALBJK010000020.1 GCA_937892695.1 uncultured Prevotella sp. | reverse complement strand
CGGGCGAAGGTGGTCTTGAGGTCGCCGCCGAGGCCGAAGGCGGTGAGGAACCAGTCCCACTTGCAGCGGGTGTCGAGCGTGAAGGGGAAGCCGCCGTAGGAGAACCGCCGGCCGTGGACGGTCATGCAGCGTTGCGTGTCGCTGAGCTGGAGCACCTTGGCCAGGAAAGGGTCGCGGCGGGCTTCGGCGCGGAGTGCGCGCTGCATCTCGCGGGCGTGGAGGAACTCGTCCTCGGTGTACTGGGTGTCGTCGACGGTGAGGCTGTAGAAGTTGACCCGTGACGGCTCGGTGACGAGGGCATCGACGAGCGACCCGAAGCGGAAGGCCTCCTCTCGGTCGCCGTATGGGGCGTGGGGGTGGAGGATGTCCTTCAGCTCGGTGAGGTCGGAGTTGGACACCTCGGGACGGTCGTAATATTTGTCGGGATTCATGTCGGTTTTGTATTTAGTTTTGTAAACCTATCGTTTACGACCCATAAACATGCCGTTTGCGAGGCGTAAACATGCCGTTTGCGAGGCGTAAACGATATGTTTTCTAAAATGGAGGACGGTCACTTACGCAAATGAATGACTGCAAAATCAAAATCATACTCATTTGGCCTTTACTTCGTCGATGTATTCGAGTCCGTCGGCCTTGATGAGTTCGCCCTCCTTGTTGGCCAGACGTTCGCAGAAGGTTATCTGTTTGCGGAAGTTTTTTTGCAGTTCTTCGACCGTGAGCCGGCATCCTTCGCGCTGCCACCACAAGGTGATGACGGCGAGGACGGCCTCGGGCGCGGTGATGTGTATCTTCTTCGTGACCTTGGCCTTGGGGGTGTAGGCTTCGGCCTGGGCTGCATTGAAGAGTCCGGCCATCTGGGCCTGGGCCTTTTCGGCTTCGGCCTTCCGGCGTTCGGCTTCTTCCTTTTGCTTCCGCTCCTGCTCCTTACGCTCGGCTTCGGCTGCTTCGTGTGCGGCGATTTCGGCCTTGATGCGCTCGGCCTCGGCTGCCGATGCGGCTTCGGCTCGCTGTAGCTCGGCGCGTTTTGAGGGCAGCTTGTCGAGGATGTCGGAGCGCAGGTCGGCGATTTCGGCCTTGTACCGCTCGCGGAAGCCGGGCAGAAGGCTCTCGAACACTTCGGAGCGTATGGCGCTGCTCTCGTCGGGTGCGATGCACGAGGGATTGGCTACGGACGGTTCCGGCTTCCACTCTGAGGGCAGGTCGGCGGAGTAGCCCGTGACGGTGTCGAGAACTGACTGGTAGGTGTCGAGGGTGACGCTGGCGCGGAGCGAGGTCAGCTCGTTGATAGCCTTATTGACGAGACGGTTGAACGAGACGTGGAAGTCTTCGCTTAAGGCCTGTCGGTAGGTCTGACGTGCCTGCTCGGCCAACCGCTTGGCTTCCTCTGCACGGCGTATGGCTTCCTGCTCTTCGCGCTTACGGGCGGCATACCGGTTGCGGAGCTGCTGCAGCCGGTAGGGCACGGTGTCGGAGCGCGAAGGGTCGATGGCGTTCTCCAGAGAGGTGAACTCGGCGCGTATCTGGTCGAAGAGCTTGGTGACGGGCGAGCGTCGCTCGTTCATTACCTTGACCGTGCGGCGCGCCTTTTCGATGTAGGCGGCGGCCTGCTGGTCGAGCCGGTCGGTCATGCCTTCAGCCTCGATGGTGTCGAGCAGCTCACGGCAGGCCTGAAGGCAGCGCCGGTTGGACTGTCGGTTGTCGAGATAGGACTGTGGCGCGGCCTGTACGATGGCGGCGATGTTCTCCTGTCGGATGATGGCCACCTGTTGTTTGTTGTCGGATTCGTTGTTCATATTGATGATCGGTAATTTGTGATTAGTGGTTTGTGATTGTCGTCACCAAGCTCCGTCGTCTTCGGCCTGGTCCTTCTCCGGGTCGACGGTGACTCCGGCCGAGGTGCCGGGCGGTGTGGCGAAGGAGTCGTTCTGTTTTGACGGCGCTGCTTCTGTCTGTGCGGTTCCGGCCTGTCCGGCTGTGGCGTTGAAGCCGTAGATGTCGCTGTCGTCGGCGGGCTGCTCGTCGGCCTCGAAGGCAGTGCCGCGCCCGATGCGCACACGGGGGTAGGTCTTGAAGGCGTGTTTGATGCACTTGGCCATGAGGAAGCCGGTGTCGATGCTCTGGCCGTCGCCCGAGGTGTAGAGGTCGTTCGGCCGCTCTACGCGCTGGTGCTTGTCGCTGTCCCAGTAGGCGTTGGCCTTGGCTGAATAGCCCTGGAGCCGCTTCCAGTCGGATTCGAGCATTACGGAATAGTCTATCGATCCGTCGGCACGGGTGATGCGCAGGTAACAGGCGATGGGGTGACGGGAGTTGTGGTTCAGGTTGAGCGTGTAGCGCACCTTCTTGAGGTCGCCCTCGTCGGTGAAGGAGAACTCGTCGCCCTCGTAGACGATGACGGGGTTGTCGGCGTGGCGTATCTGTCCGGCGCGTGTGCGGAGTACCAGTTCGCCGTATCCGGAGATGGTGAGGGTGCAGCGCTGCTCGTAGATGTCCTTGCCGCGCGAGTCTTTCTGCCCGGTGCGGTAGCCTCGCGGCTGGAGGTAGGCCAGGGCGCGTACTCCCGGCTCCAGTGACAGGCCGCAGACGGCGAGGTCGATGAAGGCGATGAAGACGGATACGGGCGTACACTGGCGCAGCTTGTCGCTGTCGCGCAGGATGCGGTTGAAATGGATGGACTCGCGCTCGTAGGCTGCCTCGGCTCCCTGCTCGCCCCATAGCGCGCCGTAGATGTCGATGAAACGCTGCCGCACGATGTCGTCGGCTACGATTTCGCCGACTTTGAGTGCCGAGATTTTCTCGGCCGATAACTTGATGCTCATGTCGTTGGTGTTTTAGAATGTTATACAATACGGACCATGCCCAGAACGGAAAGGCCAGCCCCAACACGTGAGGCCGGCCCGCTTCTGACATGAGCATGAATCCGAAAGTGGAGAAGGCAGGACTCGAACCTGCGACTCACGGAGGCTGTCAACTCCCCGTGCGGATCTGCCGCTGATCTACTTCCCCGTGAATCCGCCCGCGCTTCGCAGCGGTGGCGGACATGAAAACTTTAAAATGGATTTCGCCTGAATCCGCCCGCGCTTCGCAGCGGGGACGGACAAAAATAGTTGTTACGAATTTAAAAACTAACTGTTACTCTGAAAAAAAAGAGTCATATAAACATAAATAGACTAAAAAACGAAATAAATAAGATGCGCCCCTGCGCGGTACGGTCCGCGCTTACGCCTTCCGCTCGTCTCCGTTCTGCCCGTGGGCTGCTGCGGAGCGGGTCTCAGGAAGGAAGGCAGGGGCAGTGACAATATGCAGTGCGGCCACTGAAGGCCGCTTTAAAAGCGGTGCTTGCTACTTGCGCCGCCGGATGTCCGCTGTGTGCTGGCGTGCAGGGGAGTTTATCCCCCCGTTGACTACCTTCCGGCTATGTATGGGGTTGAGGCTGCTGTAGCCTTGCCGGGTCGGGCGCACCATCCGTGGCGCGTTTATTGTGGGTAGTGGTCCGTCATGGTCTCGCTCCATGGCCGCCCCCGGTCGGGGCTGTGCTTCGTTACACCAACGGACTTGGGTGGGGTGTCTGCTTTTTCATGGGTGTCTGCCCTACTCCGCTCTGGCGTAGCGGTCGTAGGCTGCTATCAGCGGGTCGGTCTTGCGCCAGCGGCGGTAGAGACGGAAGGCGGCGTAGACGGCGGCCGAGCCTATGGCTTTGGAGAGCAGCAGGTCTTGCCACCATGTGGCAGAGCTGTCATGCGGCGAAGAGAGCAGTGCGACTGCCGCCGCTGCAGTGAGCAGCACGAGGACGAGGATGCGGAGGATTGTCTTTGTCATATCGTTGTGGGTTTTAAAAGCGGGACGCGCCGAGAGAAAAGAGTATCGCCAAATATTCAAATCATCCCTTTGGGATTTTGGCGCGTCCGCTGAATTTCGTTATTTTTGTGGTGCCAAATATTCAAATCGTATTGTTATGATTAAGTTTATCCGAATCAGCCCGAATAACAGTCAGATGTCCTACGTCAACGCCTGCCATATTGCAGGTGTGGAGACCTCGGATGTCAGTATGAAACTCCACTTGTCAGACGGAACGTACATCTGGCTGAAAGGTGCAAAGGAATGCAATCATGTAGCTTCTGAGCTGGGATTGTCGGGACTGACCTTTAAAGACCCTGCGAAATAACCGGCTGCGGTACGTCTGATTGCTTCTTCCAGTTTGTAGAGTCGGCGGAGCTGTGCTGCGGCTTCGTCAGCGTCAGCTGTGTAGTTGTTCCCTGTGATGAGTTCGCACGTTTCTTTGTCGCCGATATGCGCCGGGCAAACAAAGCTATGGAACAAGTAGTTGTCTGTAAAGCCGGTCGGCCTGTTGCCAGTGGTGTCTTCTATTTCTATTCGTAGATACATATCGTTGTATGTTTTTGAAGCAGGACGGACGCGCCGTGAGAGAATGAAATTGCCGAATCTTTAATCGTCATGGGTCGGCACGTCCGCCTGTTGTTGTACGTTGCGGTGGGTTATATGCCTGTTATGTAGGCGTTGAGGGAGGACTTGGTGAAGTAGTTGCGCTTGCCCTTCTTGACGTGGGGCAGCTCCTCTATCTTGTTGTAGACCGTCTTCAGGGGCCATCCGAGATATTCGGCTGCCTCGCGGGTGGTCATATAGTCTTCGTGGACTTCGGCGCGCCGTGCGGCCTCGCGCTTTTCAAGGATTCGCTTCACCTCGCGCGTCACCATCTGCGCTATCATACGCGCCTGGGCCATGGTCAGCCCGGAGCTTTCTTCATTGTTTCTTTCCATAGGCTTGTTTCTTTCTTTTCGGGTTATGTTCTGTCAAGAACCGGGGCGGCAGGGCGAAAATGAAAATCGCCAAATCTTAACTTCCTGCGCCTGTCGCTGCCCGGTTGTGGGGTTTTGCAGTTAAAGGATTTTCATCACTTTGGTCTCCACGCCTTCGTACTTGTCGATGGCGGCACGGCGTATGTCTTCGCATAGGGCGGAGTTGCGCTGGAAGGACAGTGCGAGGTAGACACACTGCTTGGTGCAGTTGAACTCGTCGGCCAATTCATCGATGTATCGGAGCGGAACGAGTATCTTGGGGATTTCCACTGTTTTTCTTTTACTTCTCATAATTTATTGCTATATTTGCGGAGTTGTTATTAAACAATTATTGATTACGGGTGCAAAGACAGAACATTTCTCTGAACAATCAAACATTGTTCTGATATTTGTTCTGATTTTAATATTCTTTAAATATTATCTATATGAACAATGTTAAGGACAGAACAATAGAGTTCATTAAGGCAAAAGGGCTTTCTATGAAAGCTTTCGAGCAGAAATGCGGATTGTCAACAGGTTATGTCACATCAATGAGGAAGAGCTTTGGCTCTGATAAACTAAACAATGTTCTGACAACTTTTCCAGACCTCAATCGTGATTGGCTTCTGTATGGCGAGGGTTCGATGCTGAAGTCCCCGGATGGTGTCGTTGCCCGCAAGAGTTTCGAACAGGGCGTTCCTTATTACAATGTTGATTTCATCGGCGGCTTCGACCTCGTGGACAACGACCAGAGCGCAACGCCCGAATACCTCATCGACTACGCGCCCTACAACAAGGCCACGTGCTGGTGCAACATCACGGGCCACAGCATGGAGCCGGAAATAAGTCACGGCGACATGCTCGCGCTGAAAAAGGTAGAAGACGCATCGTTCCTACCCTTCGGCGAGGTGTACGCCATAGTGACGACCAACGACATGCGCACTGTCAAGAGAATTGGCCCAGCCTCAACACCAGACGCATACGCTCTGATACCTTCCAACAAATCGCCCGAATACGGCGTACAGGAGTTGCCCAAGGCTATGATACGCACGGTTTTTCAGGTGCTGGGGTGCATGAAGCGGCTGTGATTTAATGACAGATTATTAACTTTGCAACAGATGGAGAAGGAGAAGATGAAGGAGGAGCTTGGTAAGTGGCTCATGGACATAGCCAAGTACATGGCAACGGCGTTGCTGCTGTCTTCAGCCTTTGGCGACATGGGGAATCCATGGATTATAGCATCGGTCATCACGGCGACGGCTCTGACGCTCGTCGGAGGATTGACGCTTGTCGGTCTCAGAAAAACAAAAAATAACAAGGAGGAATAATTATGGGAGCAATAGCAGTGTCTGTGTTCGTTTCAGTGGTGGCCATCGTGGCTATGCTGTACTTCAACCACCAGGACAAGAAGGAAGCAAGGAGGAACAACAAGCCCGGACTGGCAAAGGACAGATAGGCAAGGAATGGTGATTAATGCTAACTTTGTAAAGAACAAAACGGAAATAAGGCATGGAGACAAATAAGGAAAAAGAGCAGGACTTCATCAAGTTCCTGCAAGAAAAGAAAGCCAAGGACGGAAAGCTCAGCAAGATAGGTGAGTGGCTGCTCAGCGGCAAGTCTTTAGGATGGGACATCGAGCCTAAGAACATGAGGTACATCCTGAAATGAGGTATTATCTCGACACGAACATCCTCGTGTTCTTGGTCTTGAACAAAAGAGAGGAAATAAGCAACGATGTACGTGCATTGCTTTCAGATTACGGGAACTCGTTCCTTACGAGCATTGCGTGCATAGAGGAACTTGTGCATCTTGTACAGATTGGCAAGTTCAAGATGCCCAAGGGCACGGATACAAGAAGGGAGGCGGCGGAGGCTGTCAGGACAATCTCCAACCAAGGGATAGACATCGTCCCCGTCACGATGAAGCATATAGAGACCCTTGCCGACCTGCCGATGTTCGACGACCACCGCGACCCAAACGACCGCCTGATAATATCACAGGCCATTAGTGACCGCATACCGCTGATAAGTTCTGACCGCAAGTTCTCCAAGTATGGGCACTACGGGTTGGAGTTCGTCTTCAACGAGAGGTGACGCACGGTGCGCCAAGTGCCGGTCGACAAAGTAAATCGTGCCGCATGGGCAACATATTCCATGGACAGAGACGTTACAGACTGGATTAAAGAAAATATATGGCCAAATATTCCACCGCAGTTCTACCATTTTATATTTAAACAACATTAAACTACTGATATTCAGATGCTTATATATTAGCAAATGATTCCAAACGGATCACAGGAAGGAGCATCATTGAGGTGCTCCTTTTTTGTTGACCGGCTATACTGACTGGCAAGAACATCTATTGCTTCACAACAACAAGACAAATCATTGACAAGATGAAGAAAAAACAAATCAGCACATTACTTTTAGCGGTTCTGACAATCCTAACATGCTCTTGCAACGGAGACAAAAGCGAAGATGGACGCATCCTATTCAAAAACGGATGCTACCCAAACGCAGTACTACATGACGGCAAATACTACTATACCATGCAAGACGGAGTCTCAGGACGCATCAACCTTTGGTGCGCGGATGACATAATGCAGATAGGCGAAGCCAATCCTAAGACAGTATGGAATCCAAAAGAGAAAACCGCGAAGTACAACATCTGGTCGCCTGAACTTCACTATATCGGCGGAAAGTGGTACATCTACTACGAAGCAGACGACGGCAACACCGACAATCATACACTGCACGTACTGGAAAACACGTCGCCAGACCCGACGAAAGGGAATTTCAGATATAAAGGTACACTGCTGAGATACAAAGAATGGAACTGGGGCATACATCCTTCTACGTTCATCAATCGTGGGGTACAGTATCTAGTATGGTCTGGATGGCCAAAACGACGTTCTGACGACGAGGTACAGTGCATCTACATAGCGAGAATGAAGAACCCCTGGACTGTAGAATCGAAACGTGTGATGATTTCCCGACCCATCTACGAATGGGAGCGACAATGGATAAATCCGGACGGAAGCCGGTCGGCCTACCCTATCTACGTCAACGAGAATCCCGAGCCTGTTTTCTCAAAGGACAAAAAAACCATAATGATATGCTATTCGGCAAGCGGCTGCTGGACATTGTACAGTGCTCTCGGCATGGTTTACGCCGATACGAGTAGCGACCTGCTCAATCCACAATCGTGGAAAAAGAAAAAAGAGCCGGTGTTCATGTCGTCAGAAAAAGACAGCATATACGGTCCGTCAGATATTTCAGTGGTAGAGTCGAAAGACGGCAAGAAAACATACTTGCTCTACGAGACAAAGAAAATCAAAGTACACACCACGATAAAAGATGTGAGAATAAAAGAAATAGAATGGGATAAAAACGGTATGCCAATATTCGGCAAACCGATGTAAAGCTGTCGAAGACAAAACATTCCCGGATATGCAGATGCTACACAAGTCATCGCCCATACCCGGGAATACTTTGTCTACGACCGACGAACTATAATATTGTCGGCTTTATTATTTACGTTTCGGATTCCATTTGTCACGCCATGTAATTACTGGCTTTCCGTCTTTGTCAAAGGTCAATGGAAGCCATACATAACGAGAGTTCTCCAAATCCTTCTTATTCCAACGGTCAAACATGGCCACAAAAAGATTCTTCTTTCCTTCTACCCTCTGTACATATGTGCTTTGCCCGTAAAAAGTCTTGTCGGCATCAGGGCCGACACAAGGATTTCCTATAACGCGCCACGGCCCCATGACAGAATCGGCTACCGCTATTTCTGCCACATTAGGATCCCAGCCTGTGCAGCCCGAACTGAGGACATAGTACTTACCGTTGTGTTTGAAAACAGCGGGAGCTTCGCGGCTCATTCCTATGAAATTGCGGGTGAAGCGACCTGTAGGCTTAAGATAGTCGTCGGTCAGTTCGTTGATGTACATAGTCTGGTTGTTCTCCGAAGAACAGAACTGGTATGCTTTACCATCATCGTCGACAAAAACAGTCTGGTCGCGGCTCATGGCATTGTTCGGTCTGAAGCTGCCAAGATATTTGAACGTTCCTGTAGGCGAATCGGACACAGCCACGCCTGCACATGCCTTGCTATAGTCCGCACTTTCGACGTGAGCCCACATTACAAACTTGCCGGTCTTCTTGTTGTAGACAACCTTCGGGCGTTCAAGCACCTTGCTGGGGTGCAGGTCGCTGTTGGGATTATCCTTGACTGCGGGAAGTACAATACCTTCAAATTTCCACTTCATCAAGTCCTTGGACGAATAGCAACTTACGCCCGTAACATCTGTGCGGTAGCATTCCCATGTAGCCCAGGATGGCAGTACGGTTTTGCCTTTCTTGTATTCGCCGTACCAGTAATAAGTACCTTTATAATAAAGAATTCCGCCACCATGGGCATTGACCGGTTCTCCACTGGTATCCTTCCAAGCTGCTCCAGGTGCTGAGCTTGTGCCGTTGTCTATGGCTTTCTGTGCCACGGCACTTCCTGTTGACAGCAACAATGCACCTAACGCAATAGTAAAAAAGCATTTTTTCATTGTGTAATATTTTAGTTTTGATTGTATCCTGACTTCCAGTGCAAAATTACAAAATAAAAGATTGTTTTTGTAGTACAGTATTTTCTTTTACTACCATAAATCATTCAAAAAAAGGGTGAAATCCTCATACGTTACTTCTGCCGTAGGATATATGACGAGACCAGAAAACGGAATGTACGATTGCCAACCAACACCAGTGTAATACTACTTCCACGCGGAGACAGAAAATTTTACAAGGTATCGGACAACCCAAATGCGACATCCATACGATAGCCAACGACCGAAACGACAATATCTGGATGACAAATCAGAGCCGTGGACAGCTTAGGGGTTCAGCCGACCTCGTAAAAGAAAAGAGAACTATTGCTTAACTGAAGTTTCCCACCCTTAGAAAGATGGCATAAAATAACAGTTTCTCAAAA
>CALBJK010000019.1 GCA_937892695.1 uncultured Prevotella sp. | reverse complement strand
CTTCGCCAATAACTCCGTCGCCGACAATAGGATTTGTAAAGTCTATCCCATCAGCCGACACGCCGGCAACAAAAGCCGTTGCCTTGTCGAGCAGAGCATTTGAAAGGGCAAAGCGCAAACCTACAATCTTTGCGCCGTCGTAGTACTGCAGAATATCCTTGTTAAGATAAATCGCAGCTCTGGCTTTGTCATACTCTCCATATCCAGCCAGTCCAGTACCGTATGTTGCGTCGTAATCATCGGTGGTATAGTATCCCACGATACGCTGCTGCGTTGATTCTGTTTCCTGTGCGCCTATACCCAAAGAAAATGAGAGGGCAAGCAATGAAAGTAATGTCTTTTTCATATCTAATGTTGATTATTTTTGTTGTATTATTTAAAAATTCCCATCCACGAAACAAAACCATGGACGGGAATCTTACTGTTTATATTTTACTTTTCGATAACAATCTTGCGAGTTACAGTCTTGCCTCCGGCAACAGCCTTAACAATGTAAACGCCGCCAGTCAGTCCGTTGAGGGAAACCGTATTGCCGTTAGTCTTGGCTACAACTGCACCCGAAGCAGATACAATCTCTACAGACTTCACGTTGTCGCCTGTAACCGTCAGCTCGTTGTTGTCCTTTGTTATAGCGAGTTTGCCTACAACGTTCTCACCGATACCGTTCACGCCAAGGACGAAGCGTGTTATGCCGCCGCTTACGCTCTCTGGTTTTACCGTATAGTAGACATCAACCTGCACGGTGTGCTCTTTAGAGTCCTCAGCACCGAAGTCGTATTCAAACTCAGTAGCCTTGATCTTGTCAGCCTTCTTCTCGCCGTCAATCTTAACGTCATATCCGTCAACAGGAAGAGCGATACCCTCTGGAGCTTCAATATTGAACCCCATCATCCAGTTCCATGAAGCATAGCTTGCAGACAAAAGAGATATCCAGCTTGATCCGCCGTCAAACGAAACGAGGTCAGAGTAACCGCTCTTAGCCTTGTTCACGTCGAGCGCAAGAGGAGCAGTCTCCGGAGTAACATCGTAGCAGTCGATACCCAATGTATATTCTGCATTGTCCTCGATGACTACAGGCTCCGAAAGTTCCACCTCGTTCCACTGGTTCTTCTTGTAGTCGTAAATCTCGGTCTCGTTTACAACCTCACCGTACTTGAAGATATACGCCGTGAAAGTGGCATCGCTTGTAGGATAGAAGCGGATGGAGCGGATAACGTATCCACTGCGTCCCTTGAACATGTCGTGAGAGTACTTCGTTCCAGCCATGAAAGCATAGTTGTAGGCAGAAGTTGCAGCAGGACCATCCTGAACAGCATCTCCAGAGCAGTACTGTAATGTCGTGTTGTCCTTGTCAGTCGGTGCTGCCCATACAGCTTTTACTGCCGTCTTCGACATAGAGAGGACAGAAATGTTGTCTACACCTTTCAGAATTTTGTCGTTGGCGGCAATGTCAAGAACCGTAGCTGACTGTGCAGACTCCCTGCCGTCGCCAAACACGGCACTTACACCGAAGTTATGCTTACCAACAGGCATATTCTCAGCCAGATATTTCAAATCCTTTGTAGTTCCCAGAAGCGAACCGTCTGCATAAACATTGTAGTGATCCACGTCAGCCTTGTCAATGTCCGTACCCTCCGGAGCAAATACGACATCCGTTGTCCATGTAGCCTGCTGGATTGCACCGTATGCCATCATATAGTCGCCGAAGGAATAGAAGTCAGCCTCGGTAGTCTTGCGCAGCAAATCAGTATAGCCGTTCTTGGAATTTTCAGAAATCATGGCGTTGATAGCCTTGTTTGATTCCGTAACAGCCACCTCTGTCGCCACGACAAGTTTTCCAGCCGGAATATCCTGCGGAACGTCGAGCTTCACGACATTGCGCTTGCCGTAGTTCAGCTCTTGAGTTACAGGCTGAGAATATATCAACTTCAAGGCATCATTATCATCGTAAGTGTAGAGGTTGATTTTCCAACCGCCCTGTGCCGACAGCGGATTGAAAACAACAGCTGCAATCTTCTGTCCTTGATATGCCTTCAACTGGGCTTGGTCAAACATGACAGCAGTCTCGTAGCTTACGCCTTTCTTCTTCAGTCCGAAAGTCTCCACCTTAGCGTTCTCGTCGTTGTATGTCAGAGAACCCAAGTTCGGCTGAGGAATATCCCAGCCGATATTGGCAGAGTTATAGCCATACTGCATAGAGTAAACAGAGTTCGGTGTAGAGACAGCCGCGTTTACAGTAACAGTTGCAGCATCGCTTACGGGCGACTCTGTGTTGCCGTAGACAGCTGTAACAGTATACGTATAATCGCCGTCAGCCAGATTTGTATCCACAAAATACTTGTCGGTAATCAGTTCAGAGTTAACCTTGGCCGTGTTGCGGTAAACGTTGTATCCCGTTACATTCTTTGCCGCCACATTGTCTTTCCACGACACGAGCACAGAAGACGTGCCCTTAGCCTGCACTGCACTTACATCAGCAGGAGACAAGCCTGTGGCAGGCTGATTGAACTTCACAACCATCGACTGCACAGCCACGCTGTATTCTCCGGCATCATTCTTGTTGTCGTTGTAATAGCGGAACGCCATGACATTGTCGTCAGACGATATTGCCATAGCCTGATAAACCTGATAATAGTCGGTCTCCGGCATCATGAACACGTGTTCCGCCGCAAGGTCTACGCCATGAGCCATCAGATAGTCGTCGGCATAATATGCAGTACCATTCTGATAGATGTAGCCGCGGGAGCCGTCAACACCCATCACCGTGCCTTTGTCACTTAATGCAAGGAAGCTCAAATCGCCGGCTTTCGTACCTGCCGGGAATACTACATCGTCCTTTCTTGTAGCAAGGTCGCGAATGGCATAACGCCCTACGCGTCCGTCAACAATGACATGCTCTCCTTCATAAAGCATTTTTTTCCCGTCAAAAGAAATTTTGTTGGCAAGAGCACCGCCAAATTGTCCATCTGTAAGAGTTGTTATTGTCCCATCAGCTTCCCAGATACATCCTCTTCTTCCTCCATCCTGTATATAACCTACGGCAATCTGTCCGTCGGGAGTTACAGCAGCCGGATGATTAATACGAGATTTTTCCGTGCTCAGTTTCTTGTATATTTTACCGTCCTTCCATATATATCCGACGCAGTCAATAGGACTTGTAACAACCTGTCCGCAGATAAAATCTCCATCAGGAGTTACAGACAGAGCATCTGAACTCTGGACAGTCCCTTCCGGTATTTCCAGACGATGCCAACTTCCGTCTTTCCAATATCCTGCAGCACGGAAAGATGCACCATTGTCATAGTATGTACGGTCAACGTAATTGCCCACTACAACACCATCGTTTGTAACGGCACTTGCTTCAGAAATATCATTAGAACTGAGCATCTCAATCTCTCCCGTTTCAAGATTCCAGCGGAAAGCGTAGTAATTGTCTTCTCCTAAAGAATATTCTCCGCATGCCCATTTGCCGTTTGCCGATACAGAATTGACATAATAGTCGGAAGGTGCCTTCAGTATCACAGGGGCAGTAGAACTCTGGGCGAAAGCAGCACCGCTAAGCAGCAGCGCAGCAAAAAGTAAATTCGTCCTCATTTGTAATATTTTATGTGAGTTATTAAATATAAAGGGAAAGGAACAAGAAGCAGATTGTAACAATTCCTTGCGACACCTCTCTTGTTCCCTATCCGATTTAATTTTTTATTTTACATTATATTTATATGCGCTTACCTTTCCGTTCTTCTCCACACAGATGATGTATGTAGCTGCAGGAAGATTTTCCAAAGAAAGGCTGTTGCCGTTGTTCAGTGCGCTTACCTTCTGACCGTTGGCTGTAAATACCGTGACGTTAGCATTCTCGCCGAGAGTAATCATTCTGCCGTTGAATGTCGTGTTCACAGCGCCCTTCGCAGTAACCTGTCCGATACCGTTTGTCTTGAAGTTCTTTATGTCGTCAATCGTAACTGTGATAGTATCGGAGACAGCCTTGCCGTACTTGTATTTTGAAACGATGAAGCACTGCATGTCGCGGTAGAGCTGCTTTGTGTATTCTGTTGTCTCATAGTCGAAAGAGGCCTCAGCCGCTTTTGTTCTATCCACATAGATACCGTTCTGAACAAACCCGTACTTTTCCACATTCTCCGGATTCTTCCAGCTTACCGTTGCAAAATACGTCTCGTCATCTTCGAACAACCCTTCAGAAACTTTCACTTCTGCATCAGACAGCTTCAGGTCGGTAACCTTAGGAAGTTCCGTGTAAACCTTGATGTCGACAGGGTTAGAGGTATAGAAAGCTTCCCACTCCTCATCTCCCGGCAACATAGGATTTGTCTTTGTAGAGAAGATAGGCTGGACGAAGTAAGTGTAAGTACCGTTCTGAATTTCCTTGTCCTGATAAAGACACTTCTGGGTCGATTGGTCAAGGATATCTGTTGTCAAAACCGTATCAATAGGCAGACAGTCGCGGTAGATTACCATCTTCGACTTCCTCATGTTTGCAAGAGAAGGCAAAGAGAATTTCAAGTCTACTGTATTCATAAGTTTATCGTCGAGCGAAGCCTCGACGGTCATCGCCGTGCTTTCTTCCTTACCAGAGTAATCGGCATAAATATAATGTACAGGTCTTGACATGTCTTGCATCCAGCTGCCACTCATATAAGTCCAAAGCGTTTTAACAACCTCGTTGGCATTGCCGTCAACAAGCTCGTAAGTTTCCTTGCTTGAAGGGACTTCATTGCCTTCAGCATCGTACGTGTTCAATTCATATAAAGAAAGGAAACCATTCTCGTATGTCCACTTCTCTATCTGGATCTTCTGTCTCTTCTTGTCGCCGGGAGAATCAGGGTCGTCGACCTCCTTATATCGCAGAGTCTCAATCTTGTTGCCAGCCTCATCGTAAGTAAGAGTTTCCTCATATATATAGTTGTCGTATTTTCCGGTTGAGGAAATATGTCCGGGATTGCCGTTCTCGTCATACTCACTGTAGGTAAGCTGCTGAGTGAGAGCATCCGTACTCTTGGTATAAGTTGCTGCCGTCAGCAAATTGCCGTTATCATCATAAGTGTATTTGGTGTACTGCGATGCATTTTCCTCCTTAACCAAACGTCCGGCATCATCATATTCGTAGTTGTAAACAGAATACTTGCTTGTTTTCCACGCAAAGTCCTCGAAGTCATACTGTCCCCACAGCCAAGTCGTCTTTTGGGTAGTCTGGCCGGCTTCGTTGACTACGTATTTGTCAATACTACTCGGAATAAATTCATCCGAATAAGAGACCTGAGTTGCATTTCGCAATGTTTTCGCCGACCCGATGACACAGCCTTTAGTATTGTAGTAGTACCTTTGGTAAATATTAACCAGATTATCAGGCACCCATCCGTTCACATCTCCGTAAGTCCTGGTTTCCACCAACACCCTCTTCATGGCATCACTTGCCTTTGCCGGAGTTCCAGCCTTTGCGCCAAGCGATGGACATGTTACCAACGCCATAGCCATTGAACCAAGTAAAAGTTTCTTCATAAGATTTTGTTTTTGAAGTTAGACAATGTTATATAGAAATTCACATTTACACGTTGCAAAGATAAACAAAAAAATTTTTTTGCAGCAAATAAACTAAAAAAAATATCAAATATTTGTGCGACAATTTAAATAATGGTATATTTGCAACATAATTATAAGAAAGTCTGTCATAAACGACAGTCCGTTAATTTTTTCTTATAACAAAAATATTCCAATAGCGTTATATAGAAGAAAACATTACGGACAGATAAAACATAACTAATTGGAAATAAATGATTCAGATAGGAAAATATAGCATGATAAAATCGGCTGTTGCCGGACTTACCGACTGCCAGGCGCATGACAAGAGAAAACTTGACTTTGCGTTCAACTCCACATTCACGGCTGTGAATGTAGCTAAAATCATATATGCAAGGAATACGGCTTGTCAATTGGGAGACTTAATGCATTGATATCCAATGCTTACTACACACAAAGAATTATTGACGTGTTCGAGAAGAACCCGAACATGCCATTAAACAACGAAACTGTAAATGATATATTCGGATTCGCTGCTGATGCAGCATAAAAATCTAACGGAGTATTGAAGTTTAAAGTCAGCAACAAAATTAATTATACAAATAATATAAAAAATGAGAAAAACTCTTTTATTCTCCGCATTGCTTGGTTTGTGTACGCTGAGCGCACAAGCCACAAGCATAGGTTACTCAAACGGGACCATAGACAAACTGAACTGCTACAAATTCGGCACATCAGCGACACAGGGTCAGGCTATCAGGCTGTCGAAGGCAAAGCTGCAGATGCTGAAAGGAAAGACAATAGACTACGCCGAGTTCGTGCCGGGCACAAAGCTGATCAAAGACAACGAGATACACGTGTTTATCGCTACACAGCCGGGCGGAACACCTTTAGCAGAAGGAGCCATAAAGATAGACAGGGCACTGGAGAGCTACAAGTGGACACTCGACAAGCCATACACCGTAACCGGAGACGAAGAAAGCCTCTACATAGGATATACGGCGGAAACGGAAGCCGGAAGCAAGATGCTGCTCTTCGACGGCTCGTACGACATCAGCGGCTGCAACTATGTGCTGAACGACGGCGAATGGAAAGACACATACGGTTCCAATATCGGCAGTGCCTGCATATCGTTCAATGTGGAGGACATAGGGGACTACACCGATATTATAATGGCGCGGAACACCTTCGGGGGATACTTCAAGGCAAAAACACAATACGGAAAGAGCATCAAATTCATAAATGCCGGCACGACAACGGTAACGAGTTTCGACACGGAGGTGAAAGTGGGCAGTAAACTGACCACCCACCACTACGACGGACTGAACATAAAGCCAAAAGGAAAATACAACTTCGCCCTTGAAGGCTTCAGCTCCGACAAAGAGGGCGACCAAGACGTGAGCATAGAGATAAAGAACGTAAACGGAAAAGACAACGAATACGACACCTCAGACAACAACATACTGCTATCCGGGTTCTTCTATCCACAGAACATGGAGCGGTCACTCCTCGTGGACGGATTTACAGGACAAAAATGTTCGGCTTGCCCTACGGGACACAAAAACATAGAAAGCTCCATAGAAACATACGGAGGAAGTGTTGTGGAGATAAGCCACCATTCGGGGTACTATCCGGACATCTTCACCATGCAGGAAGACATAGATGCTCAGTTCTACTACAACAACGCCACAAACACATGGGCACCGGCAGTGGCGGTAAACAGGACACCGTGCGCCTCGGTATCACAGTTCCCCGTGGTGGAAACACTGCCAAACTATATACTGGCACTGCTGCAGAACGCTGACGAGAAAGAACCTTACGTATCGCTCAACCTCGAGACAAAGCTTGACAAGGAAACACGCGAGCTTAAAGTGAAGTTAGGTATAAAGCCGCACAAGAAACTGCCTTCAGACAAGCTGGTGTACAACATCTACCTCGTGCAGGACGACATCACAGCATATCAGTCAAGCGGCGGTGCGTCATACGTACACAAGAGCGTGTCGAGGGGCACACTGACCGGCGACAGCTGGGGAATAGAACTCGGCGAAATGACACCGGGAGAAGTTACGGAGACAAAGGAGATAACCTTCAACATACCGAAGAAGATACACTCCAGTTTCTGGACCGACGACATGATAGTAGACGGCAAGTACGCCTACAAGGGAAGACCGTTTTACGAACTGAGCCAGACTGACATAGAGGCCGTATTGGAAAACCTGAAAGTCGTGGCATACGTGCAGCAATACGACAAGGAGGACAACACGAAAAACCTTGTATACAACTGCTGCGAGGCAAAGGCGGGCGAATCGTACAGACAGGCAGCTTTCGGCGTAACAGACGGTATAGAGACTGTAAGCGCAAAGGAGAACACCGACATATATGCACGCAACGGCAAAATCACCGTTGACGGCAAGTATGACAGAATGCTCGTCTACAGCATATCAGGCAAGCAAGTCAGCCCCAACGCAACACTTGCCAAAGGCGTATATATAGTAAAGGTAATATCCGGCGGAAAACAAGAGACAAAGAAAATACTGGTAAAATAACAAAAGCTAAAAACAAAAAAATGAAGAAGAAATACATATTAGCATTAGGCTCTGTCATGCTGCTTGGCAGTCAGATGAGCCACGGACAGAACGTATTGTCACCAAAGACGGCAATAGCAATCAGCGAGAACAAAGCAAACGGCGCAAAAAATACAAACGGCGCAAAGACGGAAGACAGGGCAGTAACCGCCTTCGTAACAATCAACCCCGACAAGACATCATGGGCGGAATTGGGCATAAAACCGATGAGCGAAGCCGGCAACACAGCAACGGCGAGACTGACGCTTAGCGATATAGACAGGCTGTCGAAGGAAAACGGAGTGGAATACGTGCAGCTGACCTCAGGAGTCAGCCAGACTCTCGACGCAGCGCGAAAGGAAACAGGTATGGACGATGTACACAACGGCACGACGCTGTCGCAGCCTTATACAGGCAAGGGCGTAGTGGTGGGAGTGGTTGACGCCGGCTTCGACTATATGCACAGCGCGTTCCGCAACCCTACAGACGGAACGCTACGCATCAAGAGAGTATGGGAACAGAACGCATCGGCAAGCCTTGCAGGAGCAAAGACTCCCGAGAAGTTCGGCTACGGAATAGAACTGAACACCCCGGAACTGATACAGGCTTCGGGTGCCGACCTGAAGAACAATTCACACGGATCGCACGTAACAGGAATTGCAGCCGGAAGTGACGACTATGAGAACGGGAAATACGTGGGTAACGCTCCGGATGCCGACATCGTGCTTGTGGCCATAGACCTGAGCAAGAACAGCAGCGCCGACATCTGCAATGGCGTGCAGTATATCTTCGACTATGCTGACGAAGTTGGAAAACCGTGCGTGGTAAACCTGAGTCTCGCCAACCAGGACGGTCCGCACGACGGCACATCGACTTTCGACACTATGACGAGCCAGATGCAGAAGGCAGGAAGAATCATCGTGGGAGCGGCAGGAAACAACCGGAAGGACAAGTTCCATATCGACCGCTCGTTCAGTTCAGCCGACGACCAACCGCTGAAGACGTTCGTGAACTTCAAGTACAATACGGCAACCTATCCTGGCGGCGTGATAGAGATATGGGGCGAGAAAGAGTCAGACTTTACCGTAGACCTGTCGGCATACAATCTGATAAGCGGGAAAACCACGGAAACTGTCAGAGCTTATCCTGCAGAAGGAGTGACGGATGTAACACTCGGCAGAAACGTAACAGGCTCATGGAAGGTGGCATCGGAAACGAGTCCGCTGAACGGCAAGCCACACGTAGTGCTCACGTCTGCAATAAAAAGCGTGCGCAGCAACTATGCCATAATGCTCACCGTAACGCCAAAGAGCAAGGGAAGAGTGAATGTATGGGCAGACAACGCTTATCTGGGACTTGAGTCGAAGAATATTGAAGGCGTGTCGGAACCGGACGCATCATCATCTACACTGGGTGAAATCGGAGGAACGGGCAAGAAAATACTTACCGTAGGCTCATACACTACACGCAACGAGTTCAAGACTTCTTCGTATGCGGGAACACTTGACGAACCACTGTATGACCTTAGTTCTTTCTCCAGCTATGGGCCTACCGCCGACGGCAGGATAAAACCGGAGGTAACAGCACCCGGATGCCTCATTGTGTCGGCTGCTTCCAACTATGACAATTCGGGCAACCTTATCGTTGCAGAACAACACACAAAGAACAACCGCGAAAACCTCTATGCCTACATGCAAGGCACATCGATGTCGTCTCCATTCGTTGCCGGCGTGGTGGCTACATGGCTTCAGGCTTATCCTGAGCTTACACCGGAGCAGCTACACGAGATTGTACAGACCACATCGCGCAAGGACAGCTATACGACTGCCGAAGCAAACAACGATTGGGGCTACGGAAAAATCAACCCAATGGACGGACTTAAGAAATGCATAGACATGCAGACATCGGGATGTGTAGCGATAGACAGTCCGTTTGACGGAACCGTGAAGGTGGTTGACAACAATATCGTAATAGGCTTCGTGAGAGACACAAAAGCATCTGTTGTCGTTACTAACTTGGCCGGAAACACGGTGATGAACAAGAATCTGGGCAGAAGAACGGGCGGAGAATGCATTTCGGTACCGATGCCAACGAACAAGAAGGGTGTGTATGTACTGTCAATCAGAACGGCATCGTCCACTGAGGCTTTCAAATTCGTGGTAAAGTAGGGCGACTTACTTGATTTTATGAATAATTAAAAGCTGCTAATTTAAGAATCAAACTAAAAGTAGAAGGCATTCATGTTAACCTATGAATGCCTTCTACCTTGCATATTTACATTATTAACGTCATTACGTTTTTCTTATCAATTAAGGCTAGCCAAACGAGCCAGATATTTGCCGAGGATATCAAATTCGATATTTACGACAGCCCCCACACACATATCAGCAAAATTTGTGTGTTCGCGAGTATAAGGGATGACGGCAACTGTGAACGTGTTTCGCGTCGGAGTACATACAGTAAGGGAGACACCGTTAACCGTTACCGAACCTTTATCAACTGTAAAATAGCCCCTGCGTGCCATGTCCTCACTATAATCATATTCGAATGTGAAATACGTAGACCCCTCTGCATCTACCATACCAGTACAACGTGCCGTACAATCGACATGCCCCTGAACGATGTGTCCGTCAAGACGGCCGTTCATAAGCATCGAACGCTCTACGTTCACTCTGTCGCCTACTTCCAGACGCGACAGATTTGAACGGTCAAGCGTCTCCTTCATAGCCGTGACAGTATAAGTGCCACCGTCTATTTTTACCACCGTCAGACAGACACCGTTATGTGCTACGCTCTGGTCTATCTTCAATTCGTCAGCAAATGAGCACTGAAGTGTAAAGTCTATATTTCCTTTCTCCTTATTGATGCCGACTATAGTCGCCATTTCTTCCACTATTCCGGAAAACATACATTAATTTTATTACAGGCAATCAAAAAGTCATATAAAGGCAAACACGGCACTTTTTTATATCATCAAGCCCAAATCCCCTTCATTCTTTACGACGACTGCCTACAGTCGCAAAGAAAAAAACAAACTTATAACTGCAAAAGTACAAAAAATCATTTATATCATATCTGTCTGAGCGTTTGAAAATGATTCAATCCGTCATAACATATTTCAAAGACATTTCATTATATGTTCTTAGTTCTCATTTATGATAATTTGTTCGTCTGTTACATATTATTTTCTTATCTTTGCACTAGATATAATGCCTATCAGGACTGCGCCGCACTTCATTGTAAGGATGTGATGGCGTTCTTTCCTTTTATGCATCATTCCAGACATACGAATAATCATGTAATAATCTATAAACAACAAAATGGATTCAGCGGAAATATTCAGATGGGTGCTCGAAAATCTCAATTATTGGGTTGTGACATTATTCATGGCCATAGAGAGTTCATTCATACCCTTTCCTTCAGAAGTAGTTGTTCCTCCGGCAGCATGGAAGTCGATGACAGACCCGGGGCTGAACATATTCCTCGTGGTGATTTTTGCGACTTTGGGTGCAGATATAGGAGCTTTGGTCAACTACTACCTCGCCCGCTGGCTGGGAAGACCGATAGTCTACAGATTTGCGGACAGCCGTATAGGCCATATATGTCTTATCGACCGTGAAAAGGTAGAACATGCTGAAAAGTATTTCCGCGAGCATGGTGCAGAGTCTACGTTTTTCGGCCGTCTTGTTCCGGCAGTACGTCAGCTGATAAGTATCCCGGCAGGTCTGTCTGGTATGAAAATGAGTCACTTCCTGCTTTACACGACACTGGGCGCAGGAGTTTGGAACTCAGTACTTGCTCTTCTGGGCTATCTTATCTACCACTTCACCGACCTGAAGACAACGAACGACGTTTATGTACTTGCTACAAAGTACAGCCACGAAATAGGTTACGTCATTTTAGGACTGGCCATGATCATCGTGGGAGTCATTATTTATAAAGGTGTAAGAAAAAACAAATAATGAGAAGGAGGACGGGGCGTACCCGTTCTCCTTTTATAATAAATAAAGACAACAATTTTTTTAACTCTTTAAAACATCACATTATGAACAAAATTTTACGTTCATCATTTGCTGCTTTTTTGGTTCTACTGTGTGGAACAGCAGCAGCACAAACCGTCACTTTCGAGCCACAAAGTGACCACAGTGAAGAAAATGTAAAAACCATTACTAAAGAAGGCATTACTATCACTATTACTGATGGAACCCTTAGCCGTGACGACAACTATCGCTGCTATAAAGGCGCAACAATGACAGTTACATCCACGGTTGGAAACGTATCAAAAATAGAGCTGACAGCAACTGCAGCAGATGAAAACAAATATGGTCCTGGGAATTTCACCACCACGACCGGCAACTATACCTTTGAAGGAAAAGAAGGTACATGGACTGGCAATGCTTCTTCTGTAGAACTGACAGCAGAAGGCGCACAAGTACGCATGACAAAAATATCAGTAACCACATCTTCCACACCTTCGGAACTGGCCGCACCAGTAATAAGCGGTAAAGAAGAGTTCGAAACAACCACAGAAGTAACAATTGAAGCTCAAGAAGGAACAACAATCTACTATACTCTTGACGGTTCTGACCCAACAACAGCATCAACAAACGGAACATCACCGGTCAAATTCTCAATTGACAAAACAACAACCGTGAAAGCTATTGCTGCTAAAGACGGTAAAATAAGCAACATCGCTTCTAAAGAATTCACCAAAATATCATTCTCAGACAAGACCATTTCTGATCTTCACGAGATGACAGAAGATTTGAAAAATGTAAATCTGAACATCAAGAAAGGTAAAGTTGTTTACATTGACGGTAAAACTGCTTACGTACGCGAAGGTGACAAAGCCATCATGTTCTACAATACAAGCATACCATTCAATGCCTATGCTATAGTTTCTGGGCAAGTAAAAGTAGATTATGACAATTATTTCGGAATCATAGAAGTTAAAGACAACGATTTCACAAATACCGACAATCTCACGATTACAGAGAATGCAGAAGAAGCACAACCAACAGAAACTACAGTAACAGATATTCTTGCCCTTAAAAACATTTCGGACTATGTTGTCGTAAAGAATGTCACTATTTCCAAAGACGGAAATAACATTTTTGTAAACGATGAAGAAGGCAACAAAGTTCAGTTATACAAAGGCATCGATGCATCTTCTTATGCAGACAACGGCAAAGCCTATAACGTAAAAGCTCTTTTCAACGCAATATATAAAGGCGCTGCTGAAATCCAACCTGTTGCAATAGAAGAATATGTTTCTGACGCCATCAACGGTATAATGGAAGACACACTCGATTCAAATACTCCAGTCTACAACCTTGCCGGACAGCGAGTAAGCAAGAACTATAAAGGTGTTGTTATAAAGAATGGCAAGAAGTTCTTCAACAAATAATCAGCAAACGATATTCAAGTCCAAAATAAAAGGCAGCCTTCTTTATGAAGGTTGCCTTTTATTTTGTCGAGACATATATGATAAATGCCACATCTAACTATAAAATCGATTCTGTACACATTAATGCAATGGGGTCATTGACCCCAAGTATAAGTTGTCAATCCTTACTTGTAAGACAATAATGTCAATATACCCTCGGACCGAAAATCGCCGTACCTACCCTGACCATAGTAGAGCGGCACTGCACGGCAATATGGTAGTCGTGGCTCATGCCCCAGCTACGCTCACAGAAGTCGGCAGAGTCGGAGAAATAAGCCTTTTTTATTTCATCGAAAAAGTCGGCAGCCTCCGTAAACTCATGCCTTATCTGATTCTCGTCGTCAACGTTTGACGCCATCATCATCAGACCGCATATCCTCACGTTGTGCAGATTACGCCATTCGCCTTCGTCAAGCAATGTCCGGCATTCTTCAAGAGAGAGTCCGCTTTTGCTATCCTCCTCAGCTATGTGAAGTTCGAGAAGAACCTTTATTTTACGGTCACACGCAAGAGCCTGCTTGTCTATTTCCCTGAGAAGTTTCAGTGAATCTACCGACTCCACCATAGATATATAAGGTGCGATGTACTTCACCTTGTTTGTCTGCAAATGACCAATAAAGTGCCATTCGATGTCTTTTGGGAGGACAGCGACCTTTTTGGCAAGTTCCTGCTCGCGGCTCTCGCCAAACCGACGTTGCCCCGCTTTGTATGCAGCCTCAATGTATGGAGCAGGGTGAAACTTGCTGATTGCCACGAGCTTCACCCCTTCGGGCAAGGACGATTCTACTTCTCGCAAGTTGTGCTCTACGTCGAAATCCATCAGCCTACCCTTCCTTTTGAGCTTCGTATTCGGGTTTGTCATCCGGCTCCTGCTTTTTGCTCGGTGCACCATGCTCGAATACATCCATAATCTTTGTCTCTGCTATATTGGCGATAACATAGTCGATGGCCGTTGTACCCATGACTTCTTCGATGTTCTTCACCGCCGCATTAAACGTACCGGCCTGTACCAGATAGTTTACATTAGAACGTTTCTCTTTTGCCGTCTTCTCGTCGAGAGTGATAAATGTCAGTTTTGCCTTATACCAATGGTCGTCGCTGTCGTTTTCACTGAAGAAAACCTCTCCGTAAGAAGCAGGCGAAATGCTCTTCACCCCAAACTCACCGCTGAGGTATGGTTGCATTTCGCGAGTGATGGTCTCTTCAGCCTCGCCGAAACTCAGAGCATCGACTACATAAGTCTCTGTCACCTTTTTCATTCCGCCATCATCGGTCTGACGTTCGTATCTCACTGAAGTTTCAAACCATTGTGCTGTTCTTCCTTTCATTGTATTCCTTTTATTTAAAATTGTGATTGTGGAGACAAAAGTAGCAATTTATTCCGACATAAAAAGAATGAGAACTCTTTTTATTTTATCCGATTCATAATAAATGACAAAACAGGCATCACGTTTCCGTTTCCTACAAGCATGCCTAAAAGGTGCATCAACAAAAAATCACTTTCAAATCGTAACCGCCATTTTGTCAGTAAAATTAACGAATGTCAGTTACAAATTGTAAGCGGAGCAGCAGTAGATTGTCGCCTTACCAGATTTCATAATATTGCATCATTTCTGACACAATTGACACAAGATATGGTTCTAAGGTCAGTATCTGTTATTAAAAAAGTATAAAAGTCGTCTGTAAACAAGTATCTATCATTGACTTATCAAATTAAATAAGTACATTTGCATGTATTTTACATTATTCACATAAAGTCCAACTTTATTAATTAATAACATTTTTAAAATTTTATGTCAGATTTAAAGAACGTACAACCATTGGCAGACTTCAATTGGGATGAGTTTGAAAATGGAAGTAAGGTAGACGTCAGCAAGAAAGACCTCGAGAAGGCCTACGACGAAACTCTCAACAAGGTATCAGAACACCAAGTTGTAGAAGGAACGGTAATTTCCATCGACAAGAAAGAAGTAATCGTCAATATCGGTTACAAGAGCGACGGCATTATCCCCGCATCAGAGTTCCGTTACAACCCCGACTTGAAAGTCGGCGACAAGGTTGAGGTTTACGTAGAAAACCAGGAAGACAAAAAAGGTCAGCTGGTACTTTCACACAAAAAGGCTCGCCTGAGCAAGAGCTGGGAACGCATCAACGAAGCTCTCGAGAAAGAAGAAGTCATCCAGGGCTACATCAAGTGCCGTACCAAAGGCGGCATGATTGTCGATGTATTCGGCATCGAGGCATTCCTGCCCGGAAGCCAGATTGACGTTCACCCCATACGCGACTACGATGTATTCGTAGGCAAGACAATGGAGTTCAAGGTTGTAAAAATCAATCAGGAGTTCCGCAACGTCGTTGTTTCGCACAAGGCTCTTATCGAAGCCGAACTCGAAGCACAGAAGAAAGAAATCATCAGCAAGCTCGAAAAGGGACAGATTCTCGAAGGTACAGTCAAGAACATTACCTCTTACGGTGTGTTTGTCGACCTCGGCGGTGTGGACGGACTCATCCATATCACAGACTTGTCTTGGGGCCGCGTAAGCGATCCTCACGAAGTTGTACAGCTCGACCAGAAGATCAATGTCGTTATTCTCGACTTTGATGACGAGAAAAAGCGTATCGCTCTGGGTCTGAAGCAGCTCACACCTCATCCTTGGGACGCTCTCGATCCCAACCTGAAAGTTGGCGACCACGTAAAGGGCAAGGTAGTTGTCATCGCCGACTACGGTGCTTTCGTAGAAATAGCTCCGGGCGTAGAAGGACTTATCCACGTTTCAGAAATGAGCTGGAGCCAGCATCTGCGTTCTGCTCAGGACTTCTTGCATGTAGGCGACGAGGTTGAAGCAGTAATTCTTACCCTCGACCGTGAAGAGCGCAAGATGTCTCTTGGCATCAAGCAGCTCAAGGAAGATCCGTGGGAGAACATCGAGGTCAAGTATCCTGTCGGCAGCAAGCACACAGCCAAGGTTCGCAACTTCACCAACTTCGGAATATTCGTTGAACTGGAAGAAGGCGTTGACGGACTGATTCACATCAGCGACCTGTCTTGGACCAAGAAGGTTAAACATCCTTCTGAGTTCACACATGTTGGTGCAGACATCGATGTAGTAGTACTCGAAATAGACAAGGAAAACCGCCGTCTGAGCTTGGGTCACAAGCAGCTCGAAGAGAATCCTTGGGACACATACGAGACAATCTACACTCCTGGCTCGATCCACAATGGAAAGATTACAGAGATGATGGACAAGGGTGCAGTTATCACGCTTGATGAAGGCGGTGAAGGATTCGCAACACCTAAGCATCTCGTTAAGGAAGACGGGACACAGGCCAAGCTTGGCGAGGAACTGCCGTTCAAGGTTATCGAGTTTGTAAAGGACACAAAACGCATTATCCTTTCACACAGCCGTACATTCGAGACTGCAAAGGATGACAACAAGCCAGCACGTAAGCATAGCAACAACTCTAAGAAAGAGTCTGCACCTGCTATCAACAATGTAGCTGCAAGCACCACACTCGGCGACATTGACGCTCTTGCTGCACTGAAAGCAAAAATGGAAAAAGAGAAAAACAAGTAAGAATCACTTACTTAATATAGAGTAAAAGACAGCTTGGCCACAATTACCGGCCAAGCTGTTTTTTTATTATGAAGAATGTCGTGTTAAGTTTTATTAAACAAGACTGGAATCGATAATGTTTTATTTGTATAAATAGCAGTAATTCATTATCTTTGCAGTCGAATTTTAATACAATAATTGTTTCACTTTACGAAACAAACTCTTACAACATTTTATTATACATGTACAGCAAAGACGAATTATCATCTAAGAACGTGTCCGAACTACAAGAAATAGCAAAAGAAATCGGTATCGAGAACAGCAACAGCGATGATATTGAAAAACTGATATACGCAATCCTTGACAAACAAGCCATAGACGAAGGTAACAAGAATCCACTTGGAGTAAAACGTCGCCGTACCCGTATTGTCAAGAAAGATACAGATCATGTGTACACAGTAAATGGAAAAGATGGAGAAAATTTTGACATAAGAAAAAACAAAACAACGTCAGAGCAGCCTTCTCTTTTCAAAGATGAAACATCAAAAGCAAAAAAGACGACAAAAAATGTTGCTACTAAAAATGAAGACACCCCGATAATACCAAAACATAGAGGACGCAAATCAAAGAAAGAACTTGAATTACTGGCTGTAGAAGAAAAGAAGAACGAACCAGAAATTGAAGAAAAAGAAGATGCAGACCAGAACTTGCAACCGTACACAGAGGAACAGGCAACAGAAACAGGCGGGCAGCAAATGACAGACACAACAAATGCAGAAGTCCAGATGTCAGAACAACCGTCTGATAAAGATGGCCTAATTCCCGAGGAGGCTTTTGCTTCATCACAACAAGAGCAAGAACCCGAAGACAACAGCGACCTTCTAGCACAATTGCAAGCAAAAATAAATGCACACAATGAAAATGCCGAAGAAAAACGAGAAGCTATCGTAAACGGTATCTGGGAAGGAGATCCGGGAGACGGAACAGACTTCATACCGGTAGTAGACCTTCCCATAGAAGATCAAGGCGCAGTCCCGACTTACGACATTTTTGACAACCCCACAACCCCATTCAACACTCCTGCCACAAGCATATTACAGCCGCAGGCCAATACCCCACAATACGATTTTTCCGATATCATAACAGCAAACGGCGTACTTGAGGTAATGCCTGACGGATATGGATTCCTTCGCTCCAGCGACTACAACTACCTGTCATCCCCAGATGATGTCTATGTGTCTACCCAGCAGGTGAAACGCTACGGCCTAAAAACAGGAGATGTAGTACTGTGCCATGTACGCCCGCCACACGATGGAGAAAAGTACTTTCCTCTCACTAGCATTGACAAGATAAACGGCCGCATCCCTTCTGATGTAAGAGACAGAATTGCCTTTGAACATCTGACTCCACTTTTCCCTGACGAAAAATTCAACCTCTGCGGAGATAAAGCTACGACAAACCTGAGTACTAGAATTGTCGACTTATTCTCTCCTATAGGAAAAGGACAACGTGCCCTGATTGTGGCGCAACCTAAAACCGGTAAGACAATCCTTATGAAGGATATTGCCAATGCCATTGCTGCAAACCATCCCGAAGCTTATCTTATGATGCTTCTCATAGACGAACGCCCGGAAGAAGTGACAGACATGGCCAGAACAGTCAACGCAGAAGTCATAGCATCAACCTTCGATGAGCCGGCCGAGCGACATGTCAAAATAGCAGGAATTGTATTGGAAAAAGCAAAACGAATGGTTGAATGCGGACATGACGTTGTAATATTCCTCGATTCTATAACCAGACTGGCACGTGCATACAACACAGTTTCACCGGCATCAGGAAAGGTACTTACAGGTGGTGTCGACGCAAATGCTTTGCAGAAACCCAAACGTTTCTTCGGCGCCGCACGTAATATTGAAGGAGGGGGTTCGCTCACAATAATTGCAACCGCACTCATCGACA
>CALBJK010000018.1 GCA_937892695.1 uncultured Prevotella sp. | reverse complement strand
GAAAGCCTGTTGCAATCAGTTCTTTATACAATTCCTGACAACGTAGAAAGTCTTAATATAACACTGGGGTTTCCTCTGAAGCTGACAACTGTATCTTCATTTGTAGAGAGACTAATTGACCTTCAGTCATTCGGATTGCGTGGTAAAGACAGGCTCTATCTGCCATACGTAAAAAAAATACTGAGACATCCGTTTGCCAAATATCTGTCACCTGATTCGGAAAATCTTCTGAAAACACTGCTTCAAGACAAAAACTACTACCCATCAATAGATTCTTTGAATTCAAATCCTGTACTATCTCTAATTTTCCAGAATCTGCAAAATATAAAGAATAATAAAAACAATATTAATTTGACGCTGGTAATGTGGATTATGGACATTCTGAAAAATGTAGGCATCCGTATCAAAGATTTGGACGATGACCTTGTTAAAGAGTCAATTTTTAGAATGTACACAATATTCAACCGATTTTCAAATCTCATGACCGATGGCGACCTCAATGTCAATTCGGTAACATTACGCCGCCTGATAAAACAACTGATAGATTCGACAACTGTCCCCTTTCATGGTGAACCGGCTACAGGTATACAGATAATGGGTGTGTTGGAGACCAGAAATATTGATTTCAAACACGTACTGATTTTATCATGCAATGAAGGAAACATGCCGAAAGGGGTAAATGACGCATCCTTTATCCCTTACTCCATTCGAAAAGCATACGGACTTACGACAATAGACAACAAAGTTGCTATCTATTCTTACTATTTCCACCGTATGATTCAACGAGCCGAAGACGTAACAATAATGTACAACTCTTCAACCGATGGTCTGAATACAGGTGAAATGAGTAGATTCATGTTACAGATAATGGCCGAGAGCAGGCATAAAATCAAATACCTTAATATACAATCAGAGCACACAGAAGAATCCATAAAAAGAAAAGATGTAGACAAAAATGATGAAATAATGGAGAAAATGCTCCAGATAAATAATATTTCTCCCTCTGCAATTAACCAATACATAAGATGTAACCTGCAGTTCTTCTACAATTATGTACTTTCTATAAAAGAGCCTGACAACAATGAAGATGACAGTATGGACAACCGCATATTCGGAAACATTTTCCATAGATCGGCTTTCTACATTTATAAGAAATACATAGGAAGGAAAAAAACAATTATAAAAGAAGAGATAGAATACATACGGAAGAATCCCAAGGAGATAGAAAACGCAGTTGACAAGGCTTTTTGTGAAGAACTGTTTCAGACATACAATAAGTTTACTCCACAGTATAATGGACTCCAAATGATAAGCCGAATGGTAATCATCGGCTATCTTAAACGTATGCTTGAACTAGATTCCAAACTCACACCTTTCAGTATACTCGGACTGGAGCAGGATGTTGGAGAAGATATCAACATTACGACAATGGGCAGAGATCATTGCGTTCACATAAAGGGAATCATTGACAGATTAGACATGCTGAATGTGTCTGAGAAAAAACTCATACGTGTGGTCGACTACAAGACAGGAAGACCGTCTGATCCAAAGACCGGAAAGATAAAAAGCGTAGAGGACATTTTTTCAGACAAAAACATAAGCCAGAAACATGCCGACTACTACTTACAAACCTTTCTCTATTCAATAATCATAGACGATTCCAAACAATGGAATCCGGACAAACTGAATGTAAGTCCGGCACTACTGTTCATACGCCAGACGGCAAAGGACGATTATAACCCTATCCTAAAGATAGACGAACATCCTGTAACGGACATTAGAACTGTAAAAAAAACATTTCTTAAATTACTGACAGAAAAGCTTGAAGAAATGTTCAATCCCCAAATTCCTTTTCGTCGCACCACTGATAAAACAAGATGCCTGACCTGTCCATACAGAAAGATATGCGGAATGTAAACGTTTCCTTTTTGGTTATTTGATTAACATGTTTAAAAAGAAAATAATAAGACTAACTTTTATTTGCCATATTAGTAAGTTAATGTATTTTTGCACTCGCAAAAAAGATTGTTATGAAAAAAGGATTTAACAAGAACTATCTGATTCTCACAGGCATCAGCCTGTTAGTCATTATTGGGATTGTATACTATTATTTTTTCTCTTCAATGACTGGCAAGCCGGAGGTAGAATACATCTATATCGACAATGATGACAATGTCGATTCCGTCGAGGTAAAACTTTCATCAATATCGGCCAGCCATGCCATGACCGGATTCAAGACTCTGGTAAGACATAGCGGTTACGCTTCAAATATCAAAACAGGAAGGTATGCCATAAGGCCTAACGATGGTGCCGCCATTGTGTTTAGACATTTGAAGAACGGGCTTCAGACACCTGTCAGTTTGACGATTCCTTCTGTAAGAACGATGGATAAACTTGCCGGAGAGTTATCAAAACGCCTTATGCTGGACAGCGTTACTCTTTACAAAGCCTTTACAGACGAAAGTTTATGCAGGAAATATGGATATGACACAACTACAATTGCTTGCATGTTCATACCAAATACTTACGACATATATTGGAATACCTCGACAGAAAAGCTGTTCAAACGAATGGCAAAAGAAAGCAAAAAGTTTTGGAATTTCGAGCGTAAGCAGAAAGCCAGACAGATGGGGCTTACTCCTAATGAAGTAATCACACTTGCCAGCATCGTAGATGAAGAGACTGCCAATGACGAAGAAAAGCCGATGGTAGCTGGTATGTATTATAACCGTTTGAAACTGCGCAATGCTAAATATCCAAACGGAATGCCACTGCAAGCCGATCCTACTATTAAATATGCTTGGAAACGTTTTGACCTAAAACGCATCTACAATAATCTGCTTTACATCGACAGTCCGTACAACACGTACAAAAAACCGGGGCTGCCTCCAGGTCCGATACGAATACCTACTATAGCAGGAATCGATGCTGTACTAAACCACATACACCATGATTATCTCTACATGTGCGCAAAAGAAGACTTCAGCGGCACTCACAATTTCGCGCGTGATTACGATGAACACCTAAAAAATGCACAGAAGTATTCAGAAGCTCTTAACAAACGAGGAATAAAATAAATTTTAAGAACAATATAACAGCTTTAATCCGTCGGATTAAGGGATATTGAAAAATAAATGACATAGAAAAAACAATGCCGGACTCTTCACAGAGGCCGGCATCAATCTCAATAGGTATTAGCTTCCTTTAAGGCAAAAAGATTGTATTCAGGATAACGATTGCAAAGGTAAGACTTTTTTCAATACAGAACAAATAAAATTATATGTTAGAAAACATGTTTTTGACAATTAT
>CALBJK010000017.1 GCA_937892695.1 uncultured Prevotella sp. | reverse complement strand
TATTGTTATCCAACGACTTGCTTTTAAATTAATTTAAAAGTCTGCTAATTTAAGGTAATATTCCATTCATTGTAATTGGTCGGCTTCAATATAAAACTGTCATCTGTAGCAGCGGATGTAAACTTTATGTCTTACGCCCCCTTCCTTGGCATTGATGTCTATATGCACTTTTATTCCACCTTTATTCTTGCCTGTCTTTGGATTCCGCCCCACGCCCTTGAAAAGTAAATTGTAAAACACAAGGTAACTTAAAGGGCTGAATTCCAAGCAAGGAATCCAGCCCTAATTTAGTCACGTCCGAAAACTTTTAGCGGACAGTAATAAATAGATTAATATTCAGTGTGGTTGTCCGCCAAATCAGTTTGTCATGGTTTTATACGTCAACTAATCAGTTACCAGCCATAATCTCTTCGCGATATTTCCCAACGAGTTCCTTTGCAATCTGCTTGCTATCGCCCACAGGCTCGGCTGCTGCCACCAGTAGCGCTCGAAGGTGGTAACAGCGTCGCGATATACGTTATAGTGATCTTCATCGAAGGACTTGCCCTCATCGAGAGCCTTGTTGACGTGTTCGAAGAACATCTGCCAACGCTTGCCATAGAAGGTATTGGCAAGTCCAGCCCATGTACGGCTGGCGTAGTCGTTGAGCAGTTGGTCCTTGTCACTCCATGTGGTTATCAGGTTGCGTGCGTTCTGCTCGAAGTAGCGTTGCTCGGCCAGTGAGTCACCGCCCCACGAGCGCGCGTCCTTAATCCACTTGCCAACAAGGAAGAACCCCTGTGTCTTCACCATGCGGTCCACATCGTTTATGATGCCCATCATCTCCTTCTGTAGTCGTGTCATAGTGGCGCGGTCGCGGCAGTCGTATGCATCCTCATACCTCTTGAACACTGCCAGAAAGTGGTTACTCAGCAACTGGCGCGTCATATTGGTCAGGTCGAACTCGTAGGCGTGCTCCTTCGAGTCAGCCTGGAGCATAAGTTCGGTGGCCTGGAGCAGAGTGCGGTTGTTGTACTTTATGCGCGGGTTGGCATAATAGGTGCGATACTTGCCAAAGGTTGGACGTATGTTGATGAGCGGGCACTGGCCAGGTGTAGACGGGGCCACGTATATGCTGTCTACCATCAGTTGCCATGCACGGCGTGCGTTGGCGTCGGCCTTGCCCACGCGCTGGTCGGCCATGGCGCGTGTCCATGCCGGGATGTCGCGGTGGGTCTTGAAGTCCCACGCCTTCTCGAACACGTATTCGTACATGTACGGGTTGCAGTCGAATCCCTCGAGTGTTGAGCCTATGCCCTGGAAGTTCTTGCCGCCGTTCTTGAATGTGTTCTCAAGCAGCTTATTCACGTTATTGAAGTCGCCCACAAGCATGGTGTTGCCTCCGAAGTTGCCAAGGTAGCACCAGATGTACGGCACGCCGAAGTACTTGTCGGTGCGTTGCCATATCTCCTGACGCTCGCAGTAGTAGTCGAGCAGCAGTTGGCGGTCGGCCGGGAACGATGTGATGTATGGCTTGACGCGGTCGTTGGTCCAGTACTTGCGTTCGTTCCAGAAGAGCCATGTCATCTGCAGCCACACGGCGTCCTTGTCGGCCGCCTCGAGCGTCTCATACACCTGGCGGCTTACGCGTGCCAGGTAGTCGGGTTCCCAGCTTGGTGGCATAAGCTCGTTGAAGAGGTCAATGCCGTATACATGGTCTGTGCCGTAGAGCTTGGCCTCTGTCTCTATGAATTTCTTCTGCACCACGCTGAAGAGCGAGTCCATAGGGTCGAGGAACGAGCAGGCGTACTCATCGGGATAACCCGACCATGCCTCCAGACGTGTAATCTTGGCCTTTGGGAATATTCGTGAGAGTTCGCGCGGAACGTGTCCTGCGAATGCCGGCAGCACGGGGCGCATATTGAACATCCTTTCGCGTGCTGTGATTTTCTGCTGCAGTTCAAGTTGTCCGTCGAGCCACGACATTGGCAGCGGTCCGCCCCAGTAGTCGATGTTGAGCATGCGGTGCCAGGGCAAGTGTGACGGTCCGGTGAAGTATGAACGCACCTCCTTGTCGGTGAGCCCCATCTCAGTCCACACCTTATACCATATCGATTCCTGTCCGGTTATTGCCAGCGGCAGGTTCACGCCATTCAGTGCCATCCAGTCGATGAAATGTTCCCACTCGTCCCACTTCCACCACGGCATAGTGTATCCGAATGTACAATAGTTTAGGAAGAAACGGTCCTTGACGCGTGCCTTTATCGTTACGGCCTTAGGCACCTTTGGCATCTGCGTTGGCAGGGTATATGTGTCGGCCTTGAGCCAACCAACATCTGCATGGCAGTAGTATTTCAGGAAGTGGTTCAAACCCACGGCCATCGAGTTGGCATCGTTGCCGCTAATGATGGTCTTGCCGCCCTTTGACTCGAGTCGGAACACATCAGTGGCCGACGGCATCTGGAGGAATTCTATAAGGTTCTCGTACTGTGGTGCGATGCGGTGCACAAGTCCGCGTGCCACGTCCACATTGCTTTCTGCGCCGCGTGCGGCGAGCATGATACACAGAAAGACGAATGAAGCAAGTAGTTTTCTCATATGCCTATTTGTTTATTGGTCGTCGTGGTTGTCAAGGTCACAGCCATAATACTTCGACAACTCGGCATTGTCGGCAAAGACGGCTGTTCGGAATATCGTTGGGTTGGTGTAAGGGTTATTGTAGCCCACGAGTGCCTTGTTGGTGTTAAGCTCGCCAGTGTTCCATCCCGGGGTCCATCCGCAGTATACACCGTTCATGTCCTGAGCGTTGTTGAAGCGCTCCACGCTTGTGCCCTTGTAGCCGCGATGTATGCCAAGCTCAAGGCGTTTTGCGTCGAAGTAGTTTCGACCCTCGCCCCAAAACTCGATAGCTTTCTGGTAGGCCAGCTCCTCGATAAACGAAGCATTGTCTTTGGCAGTGCAAGTATACTTTGGGTTGCGTGTCTTGATGAGTCCCACAAGCGTTGCTTTGGCTGTGTTCAAGTCCTTGGTGTGCATCTCGGCCTCGGCCTTGATGAAGTACATCTCCTCAACGCGCATAATCGGGAAGTCGGTTGCTCCGCCAATGTCCTCGTTGGTGTAGTTGCCGTTGTGTGGGCGGAACTTGATGTTGACATACAGGTAAGGCCATGCCTTGAATCCAAGCGACTTGTTGATGCGCGAGCGAATCCATGCCGGGTTGCTTGTGAGCTGATATTTGGCGCCGTCGCTCACGCGTCCGTCGTAGTCGCTGCTCCATGCGCTCTCGTCAGTTGCCAGGTTGTCGCCTGTGCTATTGTACTTGTTATTGAT
>CALBJK010000016.1 GCA_937892695.1 uncultured Prevotella sp. | reverse complement strand
TTACTACTACTGTGTCGGTTTTAACCGGAAGATCTGCTACCATCGGACATATATTATGGTCGCAGTAGTAGGTCATTATGTAGTTGGCGGCGATGAAAGCCGGAACGTAGCCTCGTGTCTCGCGCGGCAGGTAAGGGTAAATCTGCCAGTAGTCGGCATTTCCCTTTGCTCGGTGTATGGCTTTTGTTATGTTGTCCGGGCCGCAGTTGTAGGCTGCAATGACAAGATTCCAGTCACCGAAAATCTTATAGAGATCGCTCAGATAGTGTGCGGCGGCGTATGATGACTTGATAGGGTCGCGACGTTCGTCGACGAGCGAGTTTACCTCCAGTCCGTATTGCTTGCCTGTCTTTAGCATGAATTGCCATAACCCTGTCGCTCCGACTCTCGACACTGCAGTAGGCGATAATGCCGACTCGATTACCGGCAGGTATTTCAGTTCCAGCGGCAGTCCGTATGTTTCGAGAGCCTCTTCGAATATGGGCATGTAGAAGTTTTGTGCTCCTAACATTATGCTGACAGAACGGCGCAGGTGGCCGCTGTATCTGTCTATCATCTTCTGCACAACTTCGTTGTATGGCATTTCGATAACCGAAGGTATTCTCTTCAGTCTCTGAATGTACACATCCTTGTCGTAGACCGGGTTGACATCGGGCAGGTTACAGTCGCTGTTCACCTTCAGGTATGTCTTGTTGTTGTAAATGCTCAGCAGGCTGTCATAGTCGCTGGTCATTGCCTCGGGCAGGTCTATTATCTCTTTTTCTCCTTTGTCGTTGGTCACGGTGATTTCGGTGTCGTCGTCTTTCTCATTCTGGGCCATTGCACAGTTTCCGAATCCTAATAACATCGTGACTAAAATCAGACTGATCTTTTTCATTATTTTCTTTTGTTTCTTATCTCAAACTGCGACGGTCGTTGTCCGGCCACGCAGTCGGCTCTTTAAGCTTGCGGCATCTCACCTCAGAAGTTCAGACAGCAGCTCACCCCCAGTGAGTTTGAACGCAACGGATTACGTTCGGTGCTGTTGTTTATTATTGTCGGCTCAACTTTTAAACTGAGATTCTTTGATATGTCAAATTCTGAAAGCGAAGCGTCGACATACGCGTCGACAATCGATATGGCGTAGACTCCGATGAGGCAAAACACGCTCAAGTCGCGCCAGCGGCGGTACATGTCCTTACGTCTGCGGAATAGGTCTTGGTATCGGGCTTTGTTGCTGTCGTCTATCTTCATGCCAAGATGCAGAAACTGGTTGTAGCTTTCCGTTGTAGGGTCGTCGTCCATGATGTCCATGTAGGCTTGCGAGTAGTCGCGCAGCATCTGGTTGTTCCACCTCATGGCATAGATGCATCCCAGAAAGCCTCCGTACACGATTGGAATCTTCCAGTACTTACGGTTGTAAATCTGTCCTGCTCCGGGCAGTACTATGGCCAGCCACAAGGCCCTCTTGGGGCTTGGCCTCCATGTTGCCCAGTCACGTTTGTGGCGGTGACGGGGCAGGGTGTCGTTGGTGACAAGTTTCATGCTGTCTTCGTGTGTCAGCACCGATGCTGCCGTTACGACACTGTCTTCGGGCGTTGCTGGCCATGCCGTCGTAATCTGTCCGTTTTTCTCTTGGGCTGCTACGGCTGTGGCTATGGCCGAAAACAACGCCACTGCCAGAAGTCTTGCTATGTATGACAATGATTGTGCCACCCTTTATTGCTGTTTCATCTTGTCGAATACATTCATTATATGCTCCAGCTCCTCTTCGTTGGAGAAGGGAATGGTTATTTTGCCTTTACCCTTGGCCGAACAACTCATTTGTACCTTGGTGTTGAGAAATTCCGACAGCCGGTTTTTCAGCATGTTGAACTCTTCTGGCAGTGTGGCCTTTGCCGTTATGGTCTTGCGTCCGGAGCTTACATCTTCGCCGTTTTTCAGCTGCTGTGCCATCTCTTCGACCTTGCGTACCGAGTAACCGTGTTTCTGCACTTCATTGAAGAGTTTTATCTGCAACGATGGGCTGTCCACTGCTAGAATTGCACGGGCGTGTCCCATGTCTATCTCTTTCTTTTGAAGAGCCATCTGTACTTGGGCAGGCAGACGCAGCAGACGCAGATAGTTGGTGATGGCGGTACGGCTTTTTCCTACACGCTCCGACACTTTCTCCTGTGTCATGCCTTCGTTCTCGAGCAGGTGCTCGTAGGCCAGAGCTATCTCTATGGCGTTGAGGTCTTCGCGTTGTATGTTCTCGATGAGAGCCATCTCCATGATGCTCTCGTCCTTGATGGTTCGTATGTAGGCCGGGATGGCTGTAAGACCGGCCAGCTGGGATGCCCTCCACCGGCGTTCGCCGGCAATAATCTGGAAGCGTTCGTCGGCCACCTGGCGCAGCGTGATGGGCTGTATTATGCCTATCTGGCTGATGCTGTTGGCCAGTTCCTGTAGAGCTTCTTTGTCAAACTCTCTACGGGGCTGGTTGGGGTTCGGCTCAATTTGCTCGATGGGTATCTCGTTGATTGTAGAGGTGCCCTGTGTCCGCAGTCCCTTCGTGTCGATTAGAGCGTCGAGTCCCTGTCCTCTTTCCATGTCGTCGAGTCCGCGTCCGAGAACACTTTTGCTGTATTTCTTGTGTACTGCCATCTGTTTACTGTTGTCTTTTACCTCTTTTTTTTATTTGTTTTTGTTTATTATTTCCTTGGCCAGAGCCAGATGGTTCTTGCTGCCTGTCGAGTCGGCATCGTAGAGGATGACGGGCAGTCCGTGGCTGGGGCTTTCGCTTAGTTTCACGTTGCGCTGTATTACGGTCTTGAACACCAGTTCCTGAAAGTGGCGTTTCACTTCGTCATATATTTGGTTTGCGAGCTTCAGTCGGCTGTCATACATTGTGAGCAGAAAACCTTCTATTTCGAGTTTCGGATTGAGCTTGCTTTTTATTATCTTTATCGTGTTGAGGAGCTTGCTTATGCCTTCGAGCGCGAAATATTCGCACTGTACAGGTATCACCACCGAGTCGGCTGCAGTCAGTGCGTTGACAGTGATGAGTCCGAGCGACGGGCTGCAGTCTATGAGAATGTAGTCGTAGTCGTCGCGTATCTGGTCGAGCAGGCCCTTTATCACTTTTTCGCGGTTTTTCAGGTTTAGCATCTCTATCTCCGCACCGACCAGGTCGATGTGGCTCGGGATGATGTCAAGGCCGTTAATGTCGGTGGTATAGATTGCGTCGCGTATGTCGGCATGGTCGATGATGCACTCATAGATAGAGCAGTCGACATCTTTGAGGTCGACACCCAGTCCGCTCGAAGCGTTGGCCTGTGGGTCGGCATCTACTACGAGCACAGCTTTTTCGAGTGTAGCGAGCGAGGCGGCCAGATTTATGGTGGTGGTGGTTTTGCCTACACCGCCTTTCTGATTGGCTAATGCAATTATTTTTCCCATTTCTTTACATTAATCTGTTGCGCGGACAGCCCTCGGTGCCATTTCACAACTTTTCAGTTTAAAGAAAATAGGGGCATGTCTTAGCAAAATTCATTTGGCAAAGTTACATATTTTATGCGAGAAACATGAATATTAAACCTTTTTTCGTACTTTTGCATCAGAATTAAGCGGACATTCTGAACTGATTATCATGGTATTGCCTCTCCGGGCTGGCTGTTTCAGTCTTGCGCGATGAAGCTGCGTGCAGACTGTCTGCCAGAGTGTCGCTTATTTTATGCAAAAGAATGAATTTATGAAAGAGAAGAGACCCGTCATCCTGTTGTCCAACGACGACGGATACATGGCCAAGGGCATTGGCTGTTTGATTGATATGGTGAAAGACTTGGCCGACCTCGTTGTGTGTGCGCCAGATGCCGGGCGGTCGGGCTATTCGTGTGCCTTTTCCGCTACAGCTCCGTTGTGGCTTAAATTGCGACATGACGAACCCGGACTGAAAGTGTGGTCGTGCAACGGCACGCCGGTCGACTGTGTTAAGCTCGCCCTCGACCAGTTCTTCACCGACCGTCGCCCCGACATGGTGATTGGGGGAATTAATCATGGCGACAATGCCAGCGTCAATGCACACTACAGCGGAACGATGGGCGTGACACTGGAAGGCTGCATGAAGTACATTCCGTCGGTGGCTTTCTCGCTGTGCGACCCTTCACCCGATGCCGATTTCGAACCGTTGCGCCGCATTGTGCGTGAGATTACGGCTCTCGTATTGAAAGAGGGGTTGCCCAAAGGCTCATGCCTTAATGTCAACTTTCCTAAGCAGAAAACCTTTTCCGGTGTGCGCGTATGCCGTATGGCAAAAGGTACGTGGGACAACGAGTGTGTCGAGATGCCGCATCCTCACGGAGGCAGCTGCTTCTGGATGACAGGCAGCTACACCAACGACGAACCCGAGGCCGAGGATACCGACAACTGGGCTTTGTCTCACGGCTATGTGGCCATAACGCCAACGACCATCGACATGACTTCATACGAGCTGAAGGAGAAGCTTGAACGCGATTGTAACATCCGCTGACATACTCTGTCGCGCGTTGTTCCGTTTGTACGTTTCTTCCATAACCAATGACCAATTGAAAAGATGAAATATTATCTCATATCGGGCGAGGCCAGCGGCGACATGCACGCCTCGCGGCTTATGCGGTCGCTCAAAACGTTCGACACCGAAGCCTCTTTCCGTTTCTTCGGCGGCGACCTTATGGCAAAAGAGGCCGGGCACGCTCCTGTGCGCCACTACCGAGACATGGCCTACATGGGGTTTGTACCGGTGCTGCTCCATCTGCGCACCATCTTCCGCAACATGGATTTGTGCAAGCAGGACATAGCCTCGTGGCGGCCCGATGTTGTCATTCTGGTCGACTATCCGGGTTTCAATCTCAAGATTGCCCGTTACGTCCACCAGCGTCTGTCTATTCCGGTCTACTATTACATCTCGCCGAAAATATGGGCATGGAAGGAATGGCGCATCAATTCGATACGCCGCGATGTGGACGAATTGTTCTCCATTCTGCCGTTCGAGGTCGGCTTTTTCGAGAACAAGCACCATTACCCTATACATTATGTAGGCAATCCTACAGCCGACGAAGTACACCGTTTCCGTGCCGAATATAAGGAAACCAAGGCCGAGTTCTGCCGCCGATGGCACATCGACGACACTAAGCCCATCATCGCCCTGCTTCCCGGAAGCCGCACACAAGAGGTAGAGTCGAACGTCCGGGCTATGTACGAAGCCGCCCGAGAACTCATGGCTCCCCAGAATGGCGGCTACTCCATTGTTGTAGCCGGTGCTCCGTCGTTCTCGTCCGACTATCTGGAAGGCATACGACGTATCGGCAACCTTACCGTCGTCATCGACGATACCTACGCCCTGCTTTCCCATGCCGACGCGGCTGTGGTGACGAGCGGAACGGCCACGTTGGAGGCGGCTCTCTTCCATGTTCCACAAGTCGTGTGCTATGCTACGCCTGCGCCCCGCCTTATGGGGCTTCTCCGGCGGCTTGTATTAAAGGTAAAGTATGTCTCACTTGTCAATCTCATCGCCGGTCGCGAGGTTGTCCCTGAACTTGTAGCCGAAACATTCAGCGTAGAGAACATCAGTCGCGAGCTTTGCTCCATCCTTCCCGGTCAGCCCGCCCGTGAGCGTATGCTTTCCGGGTACAACGACATAGAGCGCATCCTCGGCAACGAATCGGCCCCCGACAATGCCGCCCGGATTATGTACGGTTTGTTGAGGGATAAAGGGAAGTAAGGAATTGTAACATCATCCGAACAATAGGTGATACTTTCGGACATCCAGCGTAGAGACGACACTCCGGTGCGTCTCTTTATCGGAATGACACCATCCAGTATAGACACTCTTGTGAGTCTCTCAAAAGGAATGCCACCCACATAATGGAAATATCATCGTCATTGGGGAGACGCGCCAAAGTGGTCTTTACGCTGAAGTTCAACATTGATTGCGACGTGAATGGCATATACACTCGGGAGACGCACCGGAGTGTCGTCTCTACTGCGAGTGGCAATCATGTTAAAATACAAAACGTTAATGAAAAATCTCTGACTTGTCAGTCGTTTTCCGTTTTGTCCTCGTAGATTCTTATAAAAAGTTCATAAGAATTGTCTATTGTATGCCTGATTCCATCTATCATGACAACTGAAGGATAGAGTAATACTCCGTCCGCGAAGTAGCGACCATTTCCGATTTCTTTCTTTTTCTTTGAGACACTGTACGTATCCATTAGCCAGCTCCTTCCATTGAACGAAACCTGAATAGGAACTTTCTTTCCGTCTGCCGTCAGATAATCAGAAGCTCTTCCTGCCGGGACTCCTAGAAGATACTTTTGCCCCCAAGCATTGATATCTGTCCCAGTAAGACTTTCATCTTCTATTATTTCATAATTCATCGGGCCAAAAGTAGGTTTGGGAAGACCATACATATATTCGTAATCCGAACTCCAGACGAATAAATTATAAGACATGGAAAACGACAGACTGTCCTCCGATTGATTTACAGATGAACGATAAGGGTCGGTTCCATAGTTAGGGTCGTCTTTGTAGAAAAAACGTGTCATTAATCTTGTCGGCATCTTTTCTACAATAATCTGACCGTAATACGGATATTCAAGATCGTCGTCAGATGTGAAACTAACCTTACAATGGGCAGAGTCAATTCGTTCATCATCTTTGCCTGGAACAGAATGATACACTCTGACTATTGCATCGTATGTGCCATTCATCTTTCCATAAAACTCTTTTGGAGCATCAACAAATCCTGGACTTGGCATGTGTGGCGGTATTTCATTGTCGTCATTGCCACAAGCTGTAAAGGTGAAAAATATTATTGCCAACACAGCAATTTTAAAAAATGCACTCTTATTCATTGTCTGTCTTGTTCTCGTAAATCCTTATAAATATGCAATACCTTAAATTGTCGAGCTTGAATTCCTTCCCGTCTGCAGTAGCCGTGGAAGGATACAAATAAATGCCATTCGCAAAATAAGAACTACCGCATTTTCTTTTTAATGGTGAAAGTTCATTTTCGTTATAAACTCCGGATTCCCCATTAAAAGCGAACCAGAATGATACAGGTTTTCCCTCTATATTTACTTCAAATTTCTTGCTACATACAGGTACACCGGGAAGATAACGTTTACCAGCTTCGTTAATATCAGTTCCGGATAGAGACGCGTCAGACTCCAATTGATAAGAAAGCGGATAATTTATACCCCATGGAATATTAAGAGCCTTGCACCATTCTTTTGTTGCAGACCATACAGTAAGCCAATAGCTACATCTAACATTGAATGTATTTTCTTCATTTTTGAAAGCTGTCTTGTATTCTTCAAACGCAAAGCTGCTATTGTTGTTTAGAAAGAAATAGGATAAAAGCCTGATGGGAAAGCCTAGAACTCTTAATGAGTCTTCCTTTGAACGATATGTATCGGTTGTCTCGCCTGCATCAAATTTGACTTTGCAATAAGATGAGTCGACTATCTCCATCGTATCCTTTCCTATAATTTTGTAAACACGCGCTGTCGCATCATATGTGCCTTTCATTTTTTTGTACATTTCCCTTTTGCAAGAAACCATGTTAGGTTCTTCCATATACCAAGGAAAATCATATTTCTGTTCACATGATGCTAAAAAGAGGCAAGTTATTATCAACAGCAAAAGACTTTCCATGTGCAGTTCTTTGTTCATAATCTTTATTCCTTTCTTTATTTTTTTTACAACTTTTATAATAAAAATTATAAGAAGCTGTGTCGCTTTAAAGTGACACAGCTTCTTATGTTTATTAAATTTTATGGTTCTACCACAATATAGCCCTGGTTGAAGAATGTGTCATCACGCTCGTCTCCTTTATGCCTGATACCAACGATAATGAGATTCTGCTTCGGGACTATCCGATAGCCTTTCCAATCTTCCTTTATTGCAAGTTCTGCATCAGGATAAGGCAATATCGTAACCGGTTTGCCTTTATACTTTAATTCAGCAGTAAGGTAACGAGTCTCTCCGTTTTCATCACCTTTGTGCTGTCGGCCAATTATGACACGTGAAGTAGCACCTCCGCTTGTTGTATTATAAAAATATTCAGAGTCACTCTGCTTGTGATAAGCAGTCCATTGCTTGTCATCTAGAGTAATATTGCCACCTTCAACTGTTTCTCCGTTATGGTTAATGGCTTTCAGTTTGCGGAATAAATATGTTGTTTTCTCATTCTCATTCCCAGAATGTTCTCTTGCGAACAGAATATAACCATCTTCTGCTTTGACTTCAGTGCCGTCGCTTTCACTTCCAACCACTTTAACATCTTCTTTTATAGTTCTGTCGAAGACGAGCAAAAGTTGATTCTCTTTTATCAACTTAGAAGCTTTTGGATTTTTCATCTCGTTTATTACTTGGTTCATCAATCCACCGCACTTTTGCCATGGCCCCATAGGTCCAGTCTTCCATGCTAAATCGCTAATATTTCCCCATGCACCTGCAAAAGTCTTCCATTCTACGTCTGAATTCTCACTTGAATCTCTTAAATCTATTACGTTGTCTGTAATAGTCCAAGTATAACCTTTATTATCTATACCCAGAACTGAAAGAGAAGAAGGCTTGTTATACATAGCGTGAGAACCTTTTTCACAATAGACATTTAAATCCGTACACACAGAATCGTTGAATTCAAGTTGTTCTGCTGTATATTCATTGGAATCATCATGTGCACTGAGTGAAGCACTTGTTATCTTTCCACTTTTATCTAAAAAGACGGTGATGCATTCCCAGTCGCCCTGATGGTTTCCTTGAGTTGCAGAATTAAATCCGAAGAAAATCCAGTAATTGATAGATTCTTCTAGCCTATGCACAGTGTCCTTGTGCCAGCTTTTAACGTACTTGAATACTGGAACGCGGAAATTAGGATCACTATCACCATGAAGATTATTATCTGGCTCTAAAAACACCTCATTTTTCTTTAAACTTTTATCCTCATAGGGTCGAAGGTTAAATAGTTGATGTGGTTTACTAGGAAACTGTTTGGCCACGTCCTCAATTTTTATGTTATAGAACTCAGAATTATGACTATTACTTCCAACTATAAATTCTCTTTTTGTTCTACTAAAACCATCATCAGGACGTCCGTCATTATGACGACGCATTCTTGAAAGTTTGATGTACCATTTAGGATCCATCGGAAAGTAATTTTCATTAGAAGCTAGTTTCAGACGTATTGTTATTTTTTCTTTTGGTTGTTGCACTCCATCGCAAGAAATAGTGCCATAGCCATAATACGTGTTTCCGTTTTCGTCTCCGTAATGATGCCGTGCTGTAATCACCGACATTGAATCAGTACTGTACTGAATGCCGCCAGACTCTCTCAATGTCATGGATATGTCATAATTGATAATTTTAGTAGGATGTCCATTAAACATTACATCGCCTACAGCATAGGCTGTAGCACTATTCTCATCGCCAAAGTGCTGCCGACCGACAATTACTTTCCCGAAAGGTGCATCAAATCCGAAGCCTTCACTCTCTGAAATGCCACCTATCCATCTGATGTTTTCTACTGTTATGTAGCAATCATCTATGACTTTTCCATCTTTGACTGCTTTCAGCGTTGCATATTCGTACACCGTAGTACCGTTTTCGTCACCGGTGTGCTTCCTTCCTGTGAGCACGGTATTCTGAGGACATATAAAGCTATGACTGCTTTCTTTGTATTCGGAACTGTACGACCGTTTGTCTGGTACTATTGTTGTCCCTGCCGGAGCTTTCTCTGTCGGCTTGGTGAAACAGGTCAGCTTACCCGAAGTATAAATTGTACGTCCGTTCTCGTCACCATAATGGCGGCGACCTGTAATAACTTTATCTGCATCTGTCCTAAACCATATTCCGGATGATTCTTTTATCGGATTTGCCGAATAGCCGTCTTCAATTGTAGTAGATTCGTCATTAAATAATATTTCCGCAGTCTCGTATCGTGTATTACCTTTTTCATCTCCTTTGTGTTCTCTTCCTATAATTACACGATTACCGCCAGCATCAAATCCATTTCCAGAAGACTCTTTGAACCATACTTCCCAACGAATATTTGCAAATTTAATTACCCCACTAACAGTATTTCCATTTTCATCAACAGCTTTAAGCGTGGAATACTCATAGCGTGTTTTCCCATTTTCATCTCCTTTGTGCCATCGACCCGTTATAACAGTATTGTTAGGACAATGGAAATAACTGTTTTTCTCTTTCATTTCACCAGACTCCGTCCGTCGGTCCGGGATTAAAATGATTTTGTTCATAATGATTAATATTAAAATTATCCGACTGCACTATTGCAACCGGTATCACAAAAGTAAAAACAATAAATAAAAAATGCAAATATTTTATGAGAAATATTTTCTTAATGGTTGCGCATCTTTAGTACAAACAGCAATGTGTCTGTATTTTACACGGCTCTTTCATTTAAGACTGTAGTAACTACACAGTGCCCCTTCCCCGGTTC
>CALBJK010000015.1 GCA_937892695.1 uncultured Prevotella sp. | reverse complement strand
AAGTTTGCTGCGCTCCAAGTTATGCCTAACATTAATTCAGTGAACACTAATTAGTTGCTACATTCGTCGGGCATTCATTTACGACATCCCAATAGAGACGACAAAAGTGCTTCTCCTAAAATGGTATTGTACAAGTCATGATAAATAAATCATCAGATGGTATCCCTTAGTGAGACATCCAAAAGTTTCGTCTCTACGTCGGGTGATATTCCTATTAATATTGGCAACATGTTGACATTCATTATCAGAAATGTTTTTCCCGGAAAGGCTTGTGCCATTGAAAGGGGATTGCTATCTTTGCGGTGAATAGAAATATGGTGTGAAAACACCTTTTAATAATAATACGGAATGCAAGATACCGTCGTAAAAGGAAAAGAGATGAAAAGAATTATTACTGTTGCAGTATCGTTAGCGTGTCTTTGCCTGTCAGGATACGGTCAGGAAGCCGCGTCGTTTCCATACCCTACTGTTCCGGACACACTAAGAACTGTGGAAGGAAGAGCCGAATATGTAGTCACCCACTACTGGGACAAATTCAATTTTGGCGATACAGTTCTTATCCGTCGTCCGGAGATAACCGAACAGGGATTTGCCAATTTCCTCGACCTGCTGCCAAGGGTTGACTCGGCACTCGCCGTGCGCGGAGTAAAACTGTTTGTAGGAAAGGCTTTCGCCGGGAACGTACCCGGAACGGTAAGGAAGTACTTCGCCGAAAAGACCGACCATTATCTCTACGACATCCAATCGCCCATGTGCAATGACGCACTTTACGCGCTGTTCGTATCGTCTCTGCAACACTGTCCAACCTTCGACATTGCCGAACGCGAACGCTATGCCTTCAGACTACGCAATGTTGTAAAGAACCAACCAGGCACCGTTGCCACCGACTTTGCATACACCGACCGCAAAGGTCAACGTTCGACGCTTCTCACCACTCCGGGCGAATACACGGTGGTCTACTTCAACGATCCCGACTGCGAAAACTGCCACCGAATAACAGAACAGCTCAGGCGCGATTCTATATTGGGAGGCAATGCTAAGGGACGCATTACAGTACTCGCAATTTATCCTGGCATCGATACCGACGAATGGCGCAGACACAGCCAGCCTTTCCCGACATGGTGGATTGACGCTTACAGCCCGGAGGGCGAGATTGAGACGCATCAGCTTTATTTCTTACGAGCCAACCCGACGATTTATCTCCTCGACAAGGATAAACGAGTGATACTCAAAGACCCGTCACCAGAAAAGCTGTTGAAAGCAATCAGCAGTTTGTAATTATTAAAACGAATTTCCACATTACGCCAATAACAGAATTGACATCAACGGTGTAGATTCGTGTATCCGCCAAACAGAAATGCCATAAAAGCCAACAAACGGAATGCCATCAACGGATAGAGAAGCGACTCCGGCGTATCTTACTGCTACAGACAAACGTAATGTTTTGTGAATTGCATTTTTGTTGGAGACGCACTTTTACCGTAGCTGCTTGCTAGGTTTTGTTGGGCAAACGCGCCGAATTGGCATTTCTACTCATGGCAACCGATGTTAATAGAAAAAGCCGTACCCACTGTGACGTAGGTACGGCTTTTTAAATGAATTAATCTGTTTCTATACTACTGTTGCTGGGCAACTTCAGTAGCCGGTTCGTTCTTGATCTTGCGGCCGAGAGTAAGGTAGGCTATCGGGGCTGCGATGAAGATTGACGACAGTGTTCCGAAGATTACACCGAGCAACATTGCGAACGAGAAGCTGCGAATGCTTTCTCCACCGAGGAAGAAGATACACAGCAACACAATCAATGTAGAGAACGATGTATTGATGGTACGTGACAGTGTCTCGTTCAGCGAATCGTTGAACAGAGTCTGCAAGTCACGGTTCTTATACAATCCGAGGTTCTCACGTATGCGGTCGAATACGACCACCTTGTCGTTGATAGAGTAACCGATAACGGTAAGGATGGCACCGATAAACGTCTGGTCGATTTCAAGTGAGAACGGTACACGACCCCAGAGCACCGAATAGATACCAATCACGATGACGGTATCAAGAGCCAAGGCGAACGTCGAACCCACAGAGAAGGCAACGTTGTGGAATCGTATAAGGATATATACGAAGATGGCAATCAGGGCAAAAATTACGCTGATTATGGCACCGTAAGTGATGTCTTTGGCCACCGAAGGTCCTACCTTCGTGCTACTGATAATGGAACCGCCGGCGCGCACGTCTGGGTTCTTGAACACGCTCACGCTCTTCTGTGTGACCAGACCCGACTGGCTCAAGCCCTTGAAGAGGATGTTTTCGACCTCGTTGTCGACACTGGGGTTGTTAGACTCTATCTTGTAGTTGGTAGACACGCGGATGGTCTTGTGATCCGTACCCAGAGCCAGTGCGCTGACCGTACTGTTAGGGAATAGCGGTCGCAGAGCCTCGGTCACCTGTTCGGGTTCGACGGACTTTTCGAGTTTGATGACATAGTTGCGGCCACCTGTAAAGTCGATGCTCTTGCTCAGTCCGCGAACGAAGAAGCTGACGATGAATAGCACCACCAGCACACCTGCGACGGTAAACGTCTTATGATACATTCCCATGAAGGGGATGTTGTGTCCCTGCAGGAAGTTGCGCGAGAACGAAGTGGAGAATTTCAGGTTGAGCCACTTGTCTTTGTTCATGCGGTTCTCATATACGAGACGTGTGAGGAACACGGCTGTGAAGAACGAGCAGCAGATACCGATGATGAGGGTCGTTGCGAAACCACGTATCGGACCTGTTCCGAAGACATATAGGATGACACCAGTGATGATAGATGTGAGGTTGGAGTCGAAGATGGCCGAGAAGGCGTTGCTGTAACCCAGCTTCATAGCCTCGCGCGTAGACTTGCCCTTGCGCAGCTCCTCCTTGGTACGTTCATAGATAAGCACGTTGGCATCGACAGCCATACCTAGCGACAATACAATACCGGCTATACCCGGCATTGTGAGCGCGGCCTGGAACGATGTCAGAATACCGAGCGTGAAGAATAGGTTGACAAGCAAAGCCATGTTGGCCATCATACCCGGTGTGAATCCATACATCAGAATCATGTAGAACATCAGGATGACGAAAGCCACGATGAACGAAACGAAGCCCTGCTGTATAGACTGTGCTCCGAGCGACGGACCAACGACCTCTTCCTGCACGATGCGGGCGGGTGCCGGCATACGTCCCGACTTTAGAGTGTTGGCCAGGTCCTTGGTGTCTTCGATGGTGAAGTTACCAGATATTGAGGACGATCCACCGGTGATTTCGCCGTTGACACGGGGAGCCGAGTATACAGAACCGTCGAGAACGATGGCTATGGCCTTGCCGATGTTTGCCTTGGTGAGTGCAGCCCAGCGGCGTGCGCCGTCCGAGTTCATAGTCATGCTCACTTCAGGTGTACCGGTAAGACTGTTGAACTGGTCTTCGGCATCGGTCACTACATCGCCTTCGAGCGGTGCACGGCCGTTGTTGGTAGTCACCTTGATGGCGTGAAGCTCGTAGTAGTTTTTTACCTTCAGTCCGTCGGCGGGCTTTGCGCTCCACATCAGACGCAGGTCGGCAGGAAGAAACTCCTTTGCCAGACGCGAATGGATGATACGGTTTACGGCAGCAGTGTCGCGGACGCTAGCGTATCCAACGACGCTGAGCGAACCCTGGCCAGTGGTCTGGAGTATAGAGAGCAGCGGGTGCTGCTTCTTGGCTTCGGCCAGAGCCTTGTCCTCGGTAGAAGCTTCGGGCTGATCGGCATTGTTTATCTTGAACTTGACATCCGACTTTTTCTCGGCTGCTGCAGCTTTGGTTCCCTTTCCTGCTTCGGTCTTGGCGGTATCGCTCTTTGCCTCGGAAGGATTGGCTGCGCGGGTGTCGAGCTGAGACAAATAAGGTATTATCTCTTCGGCATTGTAGGTTTCCCAGAACTCAAGGTTGGCACTACCCTGGAGGAGCTTACGTATGCGCTCCGGCTCACGTATGCCAGGCATTTCGACCATGATGCGGCCTTCTTGTCCTTCGAGCTTCTGGATGTTGGGTTGAACCACACCGAACTTGTCGATACGTGTGCGCACGACGGTGAACGAGTTGTCGATGGCGTTCTGCACTTCGGCGCGGAGCACCTTTTCTACATCCTGATCGGAGCTTGTGGGCGAAACCTTTCCCTGAAGTTGCTGTGTGGCGAAGATTTCTGCCAGACGGTGTCCGGGGGCGTTCTTTTGATAGGCTTTGATGAAGAGGGTGATAAAGTCTTTCTGGCTGGTTTCTTCCTCTGCCTTAGCGTCCTTCATCGACTTGACGAAGGCAGCGTCGGTCTTGTGGTCGGCGAGGGTCTCCACTACATCAGGCACGCTCACCTCCAGAATGACGTTCATGCCTCCCTTAAGGTCGAGGCCGAGACCGATTTGGGTCTCCAGACACTTCTGGTAAGAGTAGATGCCAAGGTACTTCACGGAGTCCTTGTAATTCTGCTGCGCAATGGGGTCTTTCAGCTTCGCCGCCTGACTGTCATAATAGCTTGTGGCAACCGAGAACGACAAATAGAAAAGACTTGCAAGCGTCAGCAGAACCGCTGTTACAATTACAATTCCTTTGTTTTGCATTTCTTGTTTTATTTGTTTTTGATTGTTTGTTTCTTATTGTAACGATTGTGCGGCCTCTCTCGTGCGTATTTTTAAGCCTTGCAGCAACTATGGAGAAATGCCGGCACTATCGATTGCTGTTTTTTCCGATAGTGTGCAAAGATACGATATTTTTCACATTTTCAGAAATTTATGTCTTTAATTCTTAGGTTATCACATCGAAAATCAATGATTGTCACGTTTTTTCAGCTTGCAGACAATGGGATAATGGTCGGAAGTCTTTATGGAGTCGTCTACCTTGCATTCGTAAGGCACCCAGTCGTCCGAGCACATTATGTTGTCTATTCTGACGTAGAAAGCATTGTAATGATAGGAAATGCCCGGCCCGGTCGCGCTCTCGACATAGCAGTCGTTCAGCTCACGGGCGACGGTGCGCCGTACGTATGAAATGGGGCAGTCGTTGAAGTCGCCGCAGAGGATGACGCTCAGCCCGCGCTCCTTACAACGGCGTACATATCCGGCCACAGCCTCGGCCTGCGGGGCACGTGTGCGCGATGCTTCAGCAAGCTTGTCAATCAGGCGTTTCGATTCACGCTTGACCTCACCGCCTCCCAGCTCGCCCTTCATCATGGTCTTAAAGCTTTTTTTCTCTTCGGTTGAAAGTCCTGTTGACTCGAAATGGTTTGCGACGACGACGACCGTGTCGAGTCCCATTTTCAGATAGAAAGCCACAGAATGGTTTTTGGAAGACCGGTAGGGTATGCGTTCCTTCTTCAGTATTGGATACTTGGTATAGATGTCGATTTCGTCCTGAAATCCAGCACCCATCACAGAAGTGTCGCTGTACTGATAGACACGACCGAGGGTAGAGCTTACATAGCTGCGATGGGGTTCGCCCACACCGCACTCTTCCATACAAAGAATGTCGGGATTCTCGCGCAATATATAAGATGTAATTTGAGCCGGACCGTCTGGGTTGTGCCCCGAAGCGAA
>CALBJK010000014.1 GCA_937892695.1 uncultured Prevotella sp. | reverse complement strand
AATGAGATATTTGGATTTGCGGCTGAGGCAGCTTAAATTTTAACGGAGTATTGTTTAAATTATATAATGAACTTTCCCTACATATAATGTCATTTCTCTTCAGAATACGCCGGTTCGTGAAGAATAATGCTTGTAGCACCGAGAGTGAATATTGTACCATCGTGAATGACACGCTTTTCGCGGTCGCCTAGAATTTCAGTTCCGACAAATGTTCCTGTATTGCTCGGGCCATCGCTCAAAAGGTATTTGAAATGCCCATTCTTCGCTTTCCGCACCATAATACGGCAATGCGTCAAGTCTACGCTCGGATCAACAGTTTCAATAGGACAATTTATCACATAGCCTTTCATATGACGGCCAATGACATTCATACCTAAACATAGCGGTATGATCTGCTTGAAATGAAAGACATTCTCAATTACGGTAAGATAACCGAAACGGAAACTTTCTACATCCGCTTCAGGATTGTCTTCTTTCCTTACATTAACAAGCTTTGACAAACCTATGCGTATGCCGAACTGCTTACCGCAAGAAGGACAGACGAAAACTAAAGACTGACCATCCTTGTATTTTTTTTCGTCAAACGTGATGTAGTTTTCACATTTAGGACACCTTATCCTCTTCATTATTCTGCGATGCTTATTATCCAGCTGTCAGAAAAACTTCCATTGCTTTTCAGTGAGTCCATTTGTGTCCTTGCTTCCATAATGGTTGAATATTTGCCGTAAATGACTTTCGTAGAACCATTTCTTACGTCCACAGAAGCCTGAACATATCCTTGATGATGTAGCCTCTCAACATACGAAGCTGCATTACGTTTGGTCACTTTGCTTGCAAGAACTATGCTATAATTTTTTTTTGAGGTCAGCCCCTTATGACCTTGTCCTTCTACGGACGACTTTTCGATTTTGGCATTGCTTGCAACATTAATCGCCTTTCTGTGAGACGCCGCAATCACCTTAGCATCAGGAAATCCTGTTGTCTGCTCTTTAGGCAAGATACGATACAGCAGATTTGTATCAATGGCACTTGAAGCTGCGTTTCTGTCAGATCTATTATTAATCGGTTGAGGCAAAAGCATAAAGACCATAACGGCTATGCAAGCTGCTGCAAGCATTCGGAACACACTGATTCCGAAATGCACGGTATTGCGATTAGAAGCAGGTGTTGAGGTTTCATCACATTCGTAATTATTATCTCGGTCGAGATACGAAATTGCAGACTGAAGTTGACCAGAAACATTAATAATATGGCTATTTACAACAGGTAACGAATCGATCTCGAACGAACTGAGTCCATAAAGGCCAGGTGTCAACAGACCGGCCTCGCATGGACGAAACTCATACATTCCATTACTTCCGATGGATATCGTTCCTATACCGTTAAGTTCATAAAATTTGTCAATCTGTATTTTTTTCTTCAGCTCGTCTACCTCGTTTTCGATGCGGACGGCTGCTTCTGGATAGCTGATGTCGTAAACATCAACGTATGATTGTATGAGCAACGAGTCGTTCATTGTCAGCTGTGGGTTGAAGCCGATAGTTCTGGTAGGAGGATAAAACATCCTGCTCTCCTCATCATACCACGCATCACGATGATGCGCCATGAACCCACCAAAGCCTGGAACAATAACACAGTCGTTGCTCAGTAATAGTTTTGTAATATGTCTTTCTAATTCGTTCACACTGCAAAATTACTCATTTCTTCATTATCTGACAATTAATCAGATAAAAAAGTGGAAAGCAAAATTAAATAATATTTATTGTTTTGATGTTAGATGTATTTGTTTTAACTTTGCGCAATAATATGACGCATGAGCAATTTGGGCGTTTTCCTCAACGTTTCTGTGTCTTGTTACAGCACACTGCAGTTTACATTACGCTCAGGATTGCTGAATAAATTGAATATTAATCTTATCGTAACTTCAGATATATGAATATTGCAATAGTAGGAACAGGGTATGTCGGGCTTGTCACAGGCACTTGTTTTTCAGATACTGGTGTAAACGTAACATGCGTTGACACAAATGCAGACAAGATAGAAAAACTGAAAAATGGAGAGATTCCAATTTATGAACCGGGACTGAAAGAACTTGTCCTGAAGAACGTTAAGGCTGGACGATTAAGATTCAGTACATCACTTCCAGACATATTGAATGATCAGGACATTGTCTTTTCTGCTGTGGGTACACCACCCAACGAAGACGGATCCGCTGACTTGCAATATGTATTACAAGTGGCCGAAACTATAGGAAATAACCTTAATAAATATATTGTAGTTGTGACTAAGAGTACTGTCCCTGTGGGAACTGCGCACAAAGTGCGCGCCATGATACAGTCACGCCTTGATTCAAGAGGTATAGATGTCAAATTTGACGTGGCCAGCAATCCGGAATTTTTAAAGGAGGGCAACGCCATTTCTGATTTTATGAGTCCAGACCGCGTTGTTATCGGAGTTGAAAGTTATAAAGCAAAGGCTATGCTGTCAAGACTGTACAAACCGTTCTTGATAAACAATTTCCGCGTCATATTCATGGACATTTCGAGTGCAGAAATGACAAAATATGCTGCAAATTCGATGTTGGCTACAAGAATCTCATTCATGAACGATATTGCCAACTTATGTGAGCATGTAGGGGCAGACGTGAACATGGTTCGCGCCGGAATCGGAAGCGATGCCCGTATAGGCCGCAAATTCCTTTATGCCGGGTGCGGTTATGGCGGTTCATGCTTCCCGAAAGACGTAAAAGCTCTGATACGGACGGCCGACGAAAACGGTTATTCGATGGAAGTACTCAAATCGGTAGAACATGTAAATGAAAAACAGAAAGCTTTATTGTTCCATAAATTAAAGAAGGCATACGATAATGAATCATTGGCTGGGAAGACTATTGCCATTTGGGGACTGTCATTCAAGCCTGAGACCGACGACATGCGTGAGTCGACATCATTGGTGATAATCAATTTGCTTCTACGCGAAAACGTGAATATACGAGTGTATGACCCCATTGCCATGAACGAATGTCGTAGAAGAATCAAAGATTCTGTTACATATTGTAATGATATGTACGATGCAGTGAATGGTGCAGACGCTCTATTGATGATTACCGAATGGAAAGAATTCCGTATGCCCAATTGGAAAACAATAGGTGAATTAATGTCACACCGTCTGGTAATTGACGGACGCAATATATATGATCCGAAAGAACTTTCAGAAGCCGGATTCGAGTATCATTGCATTGGTCGTTGATGATTGTCGTATGAGTAAAAATTTATTTTGCATAATTTCTTCGCTTTGTCTCCTATTGTCAGCCATTGCCGCATGTGGAGGTAAAGCAGCGGGGAAAAAACAGCCTGAAGAAAACCTAACAGCAAAGAAACAACTTCAAGGTATATGGATTAATGAAGATGCTGAAGACGTAGCTTTCCGTATAAATGGAGATACGCTCTATTTTCCTGAAGCTACAAGTGCTCCTGTCTACTTCAGGGTGGAGAAAGATTCTTTTGTGCTATATGGTGCCAACACTGTAAAGTACCACATCATCAAACAGTCAAAGCATCTCTTTGTGTTTGTAAATCAAGATGGTGACCAAATTAGGCTTGTCAAGACCAACGACAGAAGCTATCTTAAAATGTTCGAGCATAAAACTGCTGTCATTTCGGTTAACCAGAACAAAATTATAAAAAAAGATACTATCATATACCACAACGGGGAAAAATATCATACCTACGTACAGGTAAACCCAACAACATACAAAGTTGTAAAAGGCACATACAACGACGATGGAGTAGAAGTTGACAATATTTATTATGATAATATTATCCATTTCGGACTTTACAATGGTTCTGTCAAGTTGTTTTCACGCAATCTGACAAAGAACGACTTCAAGAAAGAAGTACCTGCTTCATTTTTGCGTCAGGCCGTATTCAGCGACATGACATTCCAGAAGACTGACGAAAACGGAATTCATTACCTTGCTATATTGGCTATTCCAGATTCATATAGCAGTTTTATTGTTGATGTAACATTTTCTTATTCGGGTAACATGTCAAAAAAAGTGGCAACGAGACAGTAATAAGTGCAGAATCTTTTCAGTTAGCCTTTATTTGCACATAGCCAAACAGACGGTCTGTACGCTGCCCAAGACCTCGGTAATAAACCAAACACTGATATTTGTTTTCCGTGTAACAGAAATTACCCTCGCTAGGCAATGGAGACAGACTTCCGTCGCTACATAGAAGAAGGTATTGGTAAGAATAATACCCCTGCTTTAGAAGTACGGCTTTTTCATAACATCTTGTCTGAGCATTAAATACCATTTTATATTGCGGCAACGGTCTGTCATTCGTCCAAATACCGTTCAAATAAATATCTCCATAACTCATCGGAGTTTTAAGACGGAAATGCACGTAGACATACTCGGATGAGTAATCGTTTTCTATATTGTTACTGTTGCGGATGTAAAAAGAACCGTTTGCATCTTCATCGTAGACATAGCTCGGACGAGGATCATCGGTCCAGACAAAGGCATTGTAGTTTTTTCCATCCCAGCTTATTGATTCCAATCCCATCGTTGTATGGGATACATCAAGCACTTCAAACTTGCGGTATTCGTTTCCGCCTTTGAAAATAAGTTGCCTGTTATGCTTCCATCCCAGTCCGTCGGGAGTTATGTATTGAGGTGAAGGATTCACAGCCGCATTGTCCCATCTCCCGTTCTGCATGACGACAGTCTTTATTTCGGTCTGTGGATTGGTTATCTTTATTCCTCCATAATTCAGACTCATAGAGACCTGCTGATGAGCACGGTTTACATCTATATCAGTATTGGTAGTCACGCTGGCAGCAACCGACATTTCCGGTTCTACAACCATAAAACAGGCCGTGACAACATCTTTATCGTTGTTCTCATCATAAATTGTAACCTTATAGTTGCCACCTATTTTCATTCTGCATCTGCTGTTAGGCAACTGGAACGAATAATGGGTGTAAAGCACATTCGTGTTTATTGACTCTGTTATATCATCAATGGCGTTGCCTTCGGTAAATCCGTCACAATAATCACTCGGGAAAATTTCATCTGAAGGACTCCAGTCGGCTTCGCAATGTTCTATCCGGTAAGCATAACGATGATATTCGTGAGTCAGATCGTCAAAACTTATATTTATCGGGGTATCACTGCCCAACACAATGACAGGGGGCGACAGCCAGTCGTTACCGGCTACTACCTGAAGGGTAGCAATCCTATCATCTAATATTTCATGCTGTTGGGCTTGTACGTCTGATACGGTTGCCAGAAAAGCCAAGATAAGGGAGTATATCTTTCTCATTGTTTCAAAAATCAACTGATATTCTAAAATTGATTTGCCGACCTGTAAGATAGTTAGGCACGGCATACTGATGGTTTGTAATGTCAGTTATCCAGTAATATGAGTTGACGTTACTTATACCGAACAGATTCAGACATTCAAGCCCAAGCCAGATGTTTCTTACAGTACGACGTGACTGTTTGGCTTCGTTGTCCACAAGACGGTAACTCAGTCCTATGTCAGCCCTCTTATAGGCCGGAGCACGAAATACATTATTTTCCAGTTCCTGATGCGGTGCCGAGAATGGCAATCCGTCAGCGTATGCCAGTTTGAGCGACATCTTCCATCTGTCTGTTCCAGGGAAATAATCAGTGAAAAACAGGCTGACTGCGTACCGCTGATCAGTCGGCATAGGAATGCTCCTGCCGTTCAGCTTCATTCTGGTGTTCATAAACGACAGACTGAGCCATGAATCGCTTCCGGGTACAAATTCGCCGTAAAGCTTCATATCTACTCCAGCTGCATGACCAGTGCTGACGTTTTCGCCGTAATATACTACCTTTACATTGTTTACACTGTAAGGTATTAAGTTGCCGAGAGCCTTATAGTATGTTTCGATGCTAAACTTATAGGGTCGTTCTTTCATCTTGAAACGATAGTCCATACCTAAGATAAAATGGAGCGACCACTGACTCTTCACCTTTTCGTTAAGCGATGCGTATGTGATGCCGTTGACGGTCGATGTGTCTCTGGCCTCCTTGAAGAACGGAGCCTGATAGTAAAGTCCGGTCGCGACGCGAAGAGTCATATCGTGGTTGAACGATGGAATAATGCCCAAAGACACACGCGGACTGAATATCGTTTCTTTATTAAAACTCCAGTGGCTGACCCTTACACCATAGTTGAGTGTAAACATAGTATGTTGTCCAGGACTGGTAAAGCGATAGGAGTCCTGGGCGTAAAACTCAAGACGGTTGGCATCAAGAGTGTTTTTTGCTCTCATTGAATAGTACATCTGTAAATCGGTTCCGGTATGAGGGACACTATAGCCACTCGAATCGCGCATTTCATATTCGACAGAACTCTCGGTGACATGCTCACGTTTGAAAATCAGTCCCGACTCAATGTCATGTTTCTTTATTTTGGTTTTGAACATGAGTTTAAGACTTTCTACGTTAGCTTTCATATAGTTACGGGCATGTTGGAAGTAAGTGCCAACACCCAGATTTTCGCTTGTTTCGGTCTGCGTGAGCCAATATTGTCCCTGAATATCATATCTTTCCTGCTCTTTTGTATAGAAAGCCGAGGCTATGAGAGAAAGCGACGTTTGCTTTCCGAACTTACGTGTGATGCCCATCGTGCCGAAATATGTACGGAATACATCTTTTTCCTGGCCGTCAAAATAGACTCTGAACGATTTCACATTCTCCAGCGTACCGAAGCTGGTCTGGCGATCTTCCGGAACAAAATTATAATTGTTATCCGAGATATTCCCAAGAATGTTAATGCTCCAACGTTCGTTAGGTGTGAATGTGAAATACGTCTGATAGTCAATGAACGTAGGCTGATACTCGCCTTTTGTCTCCATCGAACCGAGCAGATACTTTGTCGTTTTGTATCTGAGGCCGTTGCTCCACGACAATTTCTTGTTGCTCACACCCACGAATACACTCGCACCGAGCATACTGGCCGACACGTTTGCTTCAAACTTTTTAGGCTTTCTGTAAGTAATGTCCAGAGCCGACGACATTTTATCGGCATATTTGGCTTCAAAACCTCCGGTAGAGAATCCGATTTTGTCGACCATATCCGGATTGATGATAGACAGCCCTTCTTGTTGTCCACTACGTATGAGCAGCGGACGATAGACCTCTACATTATTAATATAGACACTGTTTTCGTCGAATGAGCCTCCCCTGACATTATATTGCGACGACAATTCGTTGTGAGTAGACACACCTGCCTGACTCTGTATCAGTTCTTCAATGGCGTTACCAGTAATAGAAGGAATATGTTTGACATCTTCTTTTTTCAGTTCCTGATTCTGTCCAGTCTGACGGCGTGTGTCAGTCACGACAACATCAGAGAGCATGTTGTTAGTATACATAACGACTTGCAACGTCTGCTTGCCACGTGGCCGTCTCAGCAGACGTGTCTTCGTTTTGTACCCTACCATAGAAAACCTGACAACGACAGAGTCGGCAGAATGCAAAGTCATACTGAATTCACCTTTTAGTGAGGTCATCGTCATTTTACCTTGACTCAAACATGCGACTGTAGCTAGCTCTATAGGATTCATCTGCTCGTCGGTCACTCGGCCTTGCAAAGTGAATGTCTGGGCGAAAGATGATGTGAAGCAAATTAATATAAATATGTAAAGAAGAACTATTCTCTTTTTCATACGTAAATTATTATCGTCCAACATTGCTGTAGGACATATGTTTT
>CALBJK010000013.1 GCA_937892695.1 uncultured Prevotella sp. | reverse complement strand
GGTACTATTGCCCGCGCAGCCTGTCTGGCCCACGACATGGGCAATCCGCCTTTCGGACATAGTGGCGAAAAAGCCATACAGTCCTACTTCACCGACGGAGCAGGACAGCGCATACGCGACCATGTCAGCCAACGCATGTGGAGCGACATTACCCGTTTTGAAGGCAATGCCAATGCATTCCGCATACTCACCCATCGCTTTGAAGGACGGCGTGAGGGCGGATTCGTAATGACCTACTCGATGTTGGCAAGCATCGTGAAATATCCTTTCGCGAGCACTATGGCCGGAAAGCACGGCAAGTTCGGTTTCTTCCAGACCGAGGAAGCCACATTCAGACGGGTAGCCGACGAACTGGGAATGAGACGCAAGTCGGCCGAAGGCGAACCGCTATGGTACGCACGCCACCCGCTTGTGTATCTGGTCGAGGCGGCCGACGACATCTGCTACGAGATTATGGACATAGAAGATGCCTTCAAGCTGCGCATTCTCTCGTTCGAAGAGACAGAACGGCTGCTACTCGGTTTCTTCGACGAAGACACTAAGGCAGGAATAAGGAAAAGAATAAAAGATGAAGGCATAACCGACAACAACGAGAAAGTGACCTACATGAGGGCGCGCGCCATAGGTGTGCTCGTGTCAGAATGCGTCGCCACTTTTGTCGCCCACGAGGACGAACTGCTCGAAGGGCGGTTTGAAGGCAGCCTCATTGAGCGCGTCAGACCCGACGTAGCCCATGCCTACCGCCGCTGCGCCGAAGTGAGCCAGAGCCGGATATACAACTCGAAGCCGGTGCTCGACGTAGAACTAAGCGGCTACAAAATCATCGAGACTCTGATGGACACATTCGTAGGGGCAGCAGCCGAACCCGACACCTTCCATTCGCGCCAACTCATCCGGCGGCTCAGCAGCCAGTACGAGATAGGCAGCGACGACTTCGAGACACGCATCATGGCCGTAATAGACTATGTGAGCGGCATGACAGACATCTATGCCCTTGACATCTATCAGAAGATAAACGGTACGTCGCTACCTATAGTTTAATGTTCAATATGCACACGATTGTTGCAAAAACTCCGTAAGCCTGATTCGGCTTACATACACGCATAAGAAAATCCCGGCTACATGTCCTGCAACCGGGATTTTCTTATTAATGGTCATGTAGCATCTTCGGTGCTACACAGACTATGTTCTTTCTTTTATTTATTAGTGTCGATGATTGAAGGTATGCTCTCGAAGATTGCCTTGATACGCTTCATGTCGAACTTAGGAGTGCGGTCATAATAATATATTCCGTTCTGCTCCTGCTCTACGTCGGTAAGCTGGGTGTAGCAGAAACCTGTGACGTTCTTGCAGGCCTTTAGAGCCTCAACCTCGTTCTGGAGAATTTTGTAGAAGTCTTCCATTGTCTTTATCTCTGAGCCGTAACCCCATGAGTTGCCTTTGCGTTCCGACTCGCGAATCCATGCCAGTCCGCCGAATTCGTCGACCATGTAGGGCTGTCCGTCGTAGCAGGCGAGCCAGTCTTTCTTGTCCATCTGGTTACGGTAAGGCTCCTGTCCGGGCTTGAAGTTGAAGGCTTCTTTCAGCTTCTGGGGGTCGCGCTCATAGTTGTGTACGCTCCAGATGTCGGTCTTTACGTGTCCGTCACCGCTGGCATCGTTGACTGGGCGCGTGCCGTCCATCGATTTGGTCATATCATACAGGTCGGTCACAAAGCGAGTGTAAACGCCTGAGTTGGTGGCACTCCAAGTCTCGTTCAGAGGAGTCCATGTGACAAGTGACGGGTGGTTGCGGTCGCGCTCTACCAGCTCGGCCCACTCAGAGAGGAAGTTGCGCACGGCCAGGTCGTTGTTAACATCTAAACCCCAGCTTGCAGATTCGCCCCAAGTGATATAGCCGAGCTTGTCGGCCCAGTAATAGTAACGCTCCTCAAAGCTCTTCTGGTGGAGACGTGCTCCGTTGAAACCTGCAGCCTTGCCCAGTTCGATGTCCTTCTTGAGAGCTTCGTCAGAGGGCGCGGTCCAGATGCCGTCAGGATAGTAACCCTGGTCGAGCACGAGACGCTGATAGTATGGTTTGTTGTTCAGATAGAAATAGCCGTTGGCTACGTGTACCTTACGCATTCCGGCGTATGACTTCACCTCGTCGATAGTCTTGCCGTTCTTCACCACCTTGTAGGTAAGACCGTAGAGGAAGGGCGACTCCGGACTCCAGAGTTTCGGGTTCTTCACGGGAAGCACTACCACCGAGTTGTTGCCGCAGACGACAGTCTTTGTCGATACGGCTTTCTTGCCGTCATAGAGAGTAACGACCAGCTTGTTTGCTGCGTTCTCTTGATAGAACTGAGGATGGATGACAAGTTGGTTCTGGTCGATGTCGGGAACTGCATATACCGATTTAAGTCCTTCGGCTGCTACAGCTTCCATCCATACGGTCTGCCAGATTCCGGTCACACGTGTGTACATGCATCCGCCGGAATTGAGATCGAAGCTCTGCTTGCCGCCAAGCTGTCTGCCGCTACGCAGGTCGTCGAGCACTTGCACGACGAGGTTATGGATCTGTCCGCCCTTTACGAATTTGGTAATGTCGCACGAGAACGACGAACCCGTACCGTAATGCTTGCGCACGAGTTTTCCGTCGATGTAGATGAAGGCTTCATAGTCTACAGCCCCAAAGTTGAGAAGAATCTTCTTTCCGTCCCACGCTTCCGGGATATTTATACGACGCTGGTACCATATCGAGTTGATGAAGTCTGTGTGCTTCACTCCCGACAGCGAACTCTCGGGACAGAAAGGCACGGTTATGTTGCCGTCAAAGCCGTTGCTGTTCTGCCAACCTTTCTGGTTGCCAGTCTTGCCGAAGTCGAATGAATAGGTCCAGGTGCCGTTCAGGTTTTTCCAGTCTGCGCGTTCAAACTGTGGACGCGGATACTCAGGGCGCGGAGTCTGTGCCTGAGCTGCTGTTGTAGCAGAAAGCATCATTAATGCGGCTGCTAATGTCGAAACGATTGTCTTTAGTTTCATAAATACTGTTTAATAGTTGTTCTTTATAATATTACATGTTTTGATTGTCATCAATCTTTGTCAGAAGCCTTTGATTTAAGGTCGGACAGCCTCTCTTACCGTCTGTTGCAAAGTTACGAAAAATTATCATTACATAGAAATCACATCCGGCATAAGAACAGGAAAGGGCCGGCACTTGAACAGTACCGACTCTTCTTTGACATGAATTTTCTATTATTTATTCTCTTTGTAGATTACATTGTTGGCTCCGCTCGTTATTTTCAGAGCTTCGGGGTGTTCTTTTATAAACGAATCTATGTGACGGATACGCTTTTCGTCGAGTATTTCGTCGACCGCAATCAGGATGCCTGTCTCTTCGACATCGCCGAATCCGTAGTTGATGGCCGTACCGAAGAATTTCATAGTCGGGCTTAGTCCCATGTACGCATTGACTAGAGGCGGGATGTTATATCCCAACTTACGTATCTCGCGGTTGAGTATCCGGTAGTCTTTCTTGAAGTCGTCCTCGCAGAAAAGCTTGCGCAACTCGTTCTCGTCTGTCTCTATCTTCAACGGCTTCATCGGAATGATGAGATTGTCCTTGTCACCGAAATGCTTTTTCAGAAAATAAAGTATCATGTCGCGTCCGCGCCGTATGTACGACGGATACATGGTCATCTTGCCGAAGAAGTATTTGATGTTCGGGCGTATGACAGTCAAAGCTCCAAGTCCGTCCCACAGATTGTCGAGTGCGAAAAGACTCTTTGCTCCCATGCGTGAGCTTTGGTATTCGAGTGAGACAAACGACCGTCCCAATTCAACAGTATAGGGCATGTACTCCTTCAGAAACCTGTCAGAGAAATGGAACATGTGGCTCGTCGCAAGTATGGGCTGTCCCTTAGAGTCGAGCTGCCAGTCTTTTCCTAGCAGATAACGATAACCTCCTATTATCTCTTCGGCCTCAGGATTCCATACTATCAGCTGCTTGTAGCAATTGTCACAAGTGTCAAATTCGTCAATATCCATCGATTTGCCAGTTCCTCCTCCGGCTTCGCGGAAAGCGACTTCACGCAACCGTCCAATCTCACGCATCACGTTGGGGGCGTTATGGGCTGTAATGACATAAATCTCGTTGTGGCTCTTGTTGGTCATACGCAGTTGCCTGTCGGGCGTAAGCTCACTTTTGAGGATTTTCTTGCTGACGGGTTCTATTATTGTTTCTTCCATTTATGTTTTTATATTTCTTTTGTCTGTATTTTGTACAGAACCTGATCGTTGGCTACAGCTTGTAGACTATGTCTTCGACGTACTGTGCCCATTCTGCCGGTGTCTTCGATTTGTCGAAAGTCTGCCACGGTATCGGTTTGCCTATGGTCACACGAAATGTCTTGTGTACGTTCTTGTACATTTCGTCGACAAGGAACAGCATGGCTATGTTGAATTTCAGATGAAGAGTCTTCTGTAGGTTTGCAAGACGGTAGAAGAAGTCGGAATTATGACCGCCGAAATGTATCGGCACTACATCCCTGTGGGTTTCAACGCTTTTTGTTATGAATGTCTTCTTCCAAGGCAAATCGCGTATGACACCGTTTGTCTTGCGGGAATTAAGTCCTGCGGGAAACATCAGAATCTGATTCTGGCTGTGGAAACCGGCTTCTACCATTCTCGGGAAATCACGGCTCTGCTTGCCTGTCTTGTTGATGGGGATGCACAGCGGAGCAAGCCCAGGCAGATTCATCAGAAGGTCATTGACAAGATAACGGAAACGACCGTCATACTGACGACCGATAATAGATCCGAGAGCCACTCCGTCGGCTCCTCCTAACGGATGGTTTGATACAAAAGTGTAGAGCCGACCGTCGTCCTTGGCAGGGAGATTCTCTTTTCCTTCGATCTGAAGAGTAACGTCGAGATACCTAACGCACTCTTCCAGCCACTCGGTTCCGGTCTTGCCCCGGCTTTCCCAAAGGAAGCGGTTCACCTCGTCCTGATGAATTATATGCTTCAGCCATGACACAAGAGGACGAGGCACAAGCTTCGCCTTTGCACCCATCTTGTCTTTAAGTATTTTTTCGATGTCTATCGTTCTCTCTGTAATCTCTTTCATCGTAAGAAAGCACTAACACGTTGCAAAAATAGCATAACTTTTTCTAATACGTCATTTTTTGCACGAAAACTTGAACTGCATGTCTTAAATTTATTACTTTTGTAATTCGTTCAAAGATTCAGCCGGACTACGTCTTTCTCCTGAAGTACGGTCCGTCGGTGCTGTCGATGCAGAATTTGAGAATACCGACCGTATAGGTCCGCTTCAGCTCATAGTTCCACTCCCGTCCGCGCACTGCCTGTTCGCGTATGGGGAAAGTGCTGTAGAATACGCTACGGTCTTTGAAAAACTGTTGTTCGCCACGCTGCATCTCAACCAGAAAATTCTCGCCTCGCTCGTTCTCGCAGTATACGTCGAACACGATCCGGCGGTCATACTCGGCCGTACCGAGATGTTCGGTGTTAAGATAAGTCACGTCCCTGATGCTTTCCTGCTTGTGCAGAAGCACATTAAGAAATGCTTATCAGCAAATCTTTGTTGAGTTCGGTGCCGAAAAGCTTCTTGAATCCGAAATCGGTGTACGGATTGATGTATCTGTACTGGAATCCTTCACTTCCCATGTGGCGAATTATTATAAGTTGTATAGATTTGTATGCAAAGGTAGTGTTTTTTGTCGGTTTCTTAAGTCTATGATACGTAAAAAATCGATACATGCATAAAGGAAAAATCCGACAAACAGAACAAT
>CALBJK010000012.1 GCA_937892695.1 uncultured Prevotella sp. | reverse complement strand
AACATAAACTGCAACAGAAAAATTGCGGAAGTTATTTTTTAAACATTACTTAACATCACTTTTTTGCATAATTATCATGAATGTCCGCATGTTACCAATAGAATTCAATAAAAGTTTAATTAGTGGCTACATCTGTAAGGCATTCATTTAATTATTTGTACATTTGCAAAGAGTAATTGCAAAATTTTATACAAATACCTATGAAGAGAATCTTACTTACTGCTGTCTTCGGCCTGGCGTTGATGACCGCTGGAGCGCAAGGGAAAATAGTAATAGACATCGGCAGCCAGCCGAATATCGAGTATGCTCTCAGCAACGTGAAGAAGATGACATTTGAGGACGGCATGATGAAGACCCGACTCAAACACGAGAGCCACACCTCAAAGATAAGGTTGGCCGACATACGTCGCATTTATATCGCATACGAAGACACCGGTATCGGTTCTGGCACGGGCAGACCACAGATAGAAGTCAACTATGACGGGCGCAGCATCACCATCCCTGACATGGAAGGACCTGTAAAGGCATACGTCTATGCCGTCGACGGAACGATTGTAAGTATGGTTAATAACTGGAACGGACAGAAATATGATGTCAGCCGTCTGCCCAGCGGCACTTACATGCTAAAGGCTGGGAAAATCACCGTGAAGTTTTTCAAATAGAGGAACATAAAGGAGAACACTCTTTAAAGGGATTACAACATATTTAAACCATGGACATGATAAAGAACACACTACTTTTCTCTTCTCATTCCTTGCCTCAATAACTATGGCACCGGAAAAACGATGACTGTTCATCTGAAAGACGGTAACTACTCAAGATTTTGCTGTAGCAGACATCGACAGTCTCACTTTCGGTGGCTAAGTCAGGCGACAATGCTCTCGTACGAGAATATACAGTTCCTGACGAAAGAGAAATACGTCTTCCGTTTGATGGCCGACTCGACTGTAACGCCAATTACGGTGACGGTACTACTGATGAATCTTCATTAAGACTTGGTTGCTTCACCGGCTTACTATAAAGTCGCACGTCTATGAAAAGACCTGGACTTACGACGTGAAAAGAACCATGCTAAATAGTTCAAGTTATGAGTTTAATCATTGCTAAAAAGGTAAAAAAGGCTGGACGTTCCAATTGGCGTCAGCCTTTTTTACCTTTAAAAGTTTATTTCTTCAGCATCACTTTCTTTGAAGATCCGTCGGAGTACTTGATGATGTAGAGTCCGGCGGCAGTGCGCTCAACTTTCATTCCATTAAGGTTGTATATGCCCACAACCTTGCGTGCGGTAACGTTTTTTCCGCTGGTGGTATTCTTTATGGAGGTTGCAACCTTGCTGTTGGAAACAGCGAGGAGGATAGGCGTTCCCATGGTGCTTGAACGGCGCACGCTGAGAGACTTTATTTTCTTTGACTGGTCCACTTCCATCTCATACTCGTAGAGGTTGTAGTAGCCGTCCCAGCTCGACGCGGCCTCAGTGCGGTCGTTGTCGTAGATGCCCAGTCCGAACACGGCCTCGCCCTTGCCCTCATTGTCCTCAAGCTCGTCAATGTGGGAGTATGGGAGAGAGAATGTGACGGCCTCGCTCTTCGTTCCGTCCTCATAGTTGGCTATTACCTCCATCTTCGGCTTGCGCATGGGGCTGAACGCGAGGAAATGGAGCTTGGCTGCACTTGTGGGCGACACCATCTTCAGCTCATAGGTGTCGTCATTGGCCATCGGCAGGGCGTTGCTCTCGTCGTAGGGGGCAAGCTTGAACTGTGTGCCGTTATTTGTGGTCACCATGCGGGTTTCGTCGGCAATGGCCCCTTCGGTCTGCACGCCGGTGGAGTAGAAAGCTCCGTAATCGTCATGGAAGGTATAGTTCACCATCTTGTACTCGGCACGTTCGGCAATGATGTCCTTTGTCCATCCTGTCATCTCTACCGGTCCGGCAGGCACGTCGGGCTGCACGAACGCCTCGACCTCGGCCAGCGAGGGATAGAAGTATGGGTTGACGTTGCACTTGATGACCAGATACTTACACTTCTGTGCCTCGGGGAAGAGATATTCGACCGATGATGTCTCGCCTATGTTCTCAAAAGTCTTGGCAACAGTGAGCAGGTCGAGTGTGTTGCTGAAGGCGATGGTCACGTCCTTGTTGACGATGCCCTCCTTGTCGTTGTCGTTGATACCCTTGTTGTTGCCGGGGAAATAGACTTTCACCTTGGTGAGGTTCCATCCGTCGGCATCGGGACACTCGAAAATGGCCCATGTGTCGAAATTGTGGGTTGACGGCTCCTCTATTGCAGAAAGACCCTCTGCCGTCTTGTCGCCGTCACCCAGTGTGGTGAGGTTGAACAAGTCGAAGGCTGCACCGCCCATGTTGCTGTCTGCCTTGTAGTGGCGCACTGTGGCGGTTGCTCCAGCGAGCACGTTCGGCTGTGTGTTGTCATCCACCGACACGTTCACACGGTCCACCTTGTAGGCTGTGCCGTTGGTCACGCGCACCTCAACCTCGCAGCGTCCCACGTTGTTGGTAGCAATCACGGGTATGGTGAACTCGGCTTTGTCCTTGTCCTCTGTAATTTTGCCGAAGCTTACTATAGAGGATGTCGTTGTTGCTGTGCAGCCGAAATTGGCCTCACGCTTGTCGCCGTTGAGATTGTATTTAACGACGATATTGTTTGTTGTGTTCGGCTCCATTGAGATGGCGTTGTCGGCTGAAATGGTGAACTTGGTGTCATCAATGCCGTATACTTCAAACTCCCAGATGCGCAGTGTGCCTTCCACCTCGGGAACGAGTTTCACATAACGTGCCTTGACTGGAGCGATGAACGCGCTCTTGAGCGACTGGTCGGCCACGTCGTTCTCCTCAACCACGTTTGTCCATGTCTTGCCGTCGTCAGAAACGGCAATCTTGTAGTTCTTTATCTGGTCCACGCCCTTCTCTGGGCCGTAGTTGCCGTCGTAAATCTTGAATCCGTAGATACGGTAGGCATTTTCAAGGTCGAACACTACCCAGTTCTCCGCGCTAACGTTGCACCATTTCTGTGATGTGTCGGAGGGTTTGGTAACACCGTCGATGATGCGTGCCGGCACCTCTGTAGAGTTGGTTGAGCCGCTGAAGTCGACAACGGTCTTGCCGAGCACAACATTTTCAACCTTCGAATATTCAGCGTCGTCGAGCACGTCGATGGCCTGAATGTTAGTTTTGGATGTTCCGGTGGCATTTGTTGCATCCACACCCAAAGTGAAGCGGCCAGTCTTTATGGCCTTAACTTTCACGGGATTGCTCTCGGCTGTTGCGCCGTCGGCAAACTCAAGGCCGTCGGGTAGGGTCCACTTGAAACCTGTGGGATTGCCTGTGCCATGGGCGGTGACGGTGGCAATCTCTCCCACTTTCATGTAGCTCTTGTCCATAATGAGGCTCACGGTGGGAGCCGCAGCCTGCGGATATTTAGGATCGAGTTTGCCCACCTCATAAGACTCGCCGTTCTTCATCACAGCCTCAAGGCGCACCTCAATGCTCGCG
>CALBJK010000011.1 GCA_937892695.1 uncultured Prevotella sp. | reverse complement strand
TTGTATCTTGAGGAAGGAGAATACAATAAAGTTCCACTATGAATTATATAGGTTAGCAGACTATGACTGTTCAATGAATGTCCGCAGAACTTAAACAACTACATTTTTTAAATATGGCATCAAATCGTTTTCACACATATCTTTTGTATCAAAATAATGTATTGTTCGATTGATACAAGCTATATTCTTCGCATTCTGAAGAATAGCTTCTATGTCATGGCTGACGATAATTATTGCACATTCTTTATTAATACTGTCAAGAATTTCGTATAATTTATTCTGGAAGCACTTGTCCACATACGTATTGGGTTCGTCAAGTACAACTAAATCTGGTTGTGACACGATTGCACGGCATAAAAGCACACGCTGAAATTGTCCGCCGCTCAAAGTTCCAATTGGCCTGTTTGCCAAATTCTCTATACCGGTTTTTTGTAAAGCGGTTTTAACCATTGTATGTTGTTCTTCAGTATAAGAAAAACATAAAGGCTTTTTCCTTCTTAGTCCTAAACTAACAACATCATACACAGAAATAGGGAATTTCCTATCTGAATCATTATATTGAGGAAGATATCCGATGTCTAGATTTCGAACCTGACATCCGTTCTTAAAGTAATCTATAGAACCATCCGTCGGACTTTTAAGTCCTAAAAGTATTCGAAGCAGGGTGGTTTTTCCCCCGCCGTTAGGACCCACAATTCCTAAGAAGTCATGTTGGTAAACACTTAACGATACGTTTTTGAGAACAACATTTCTATCATAACATGCAGTTACTGATTCAATTCTTATGATAGGAGATTTTTCATTCATCTTTACTTCAGACATTTAGCCACATTCAACATTTCTTTATTCCAATGATAACCCAAAGGATTGATTTCAACAATGCGCGCTCCTGTAATTTTCGCAATAGCGTTAACATTGCGATTATCGAATTCTTTTTGTATAAAGAACACTTTGACATGCCTTTTCTTCGCAACTGATATTATTTCTTGTATTTTATTTGCACTGGGTTCTCTTCCTTCATATTCCATCGATATCTGTGTCAGACCGTAGTCGCGAGCGAAATAAGTCAAAATGGGATGATAAATTAAAAATGCAGTAGACCTCTTTCAGAATATCTGTTGTTTCCTTGTCAATATGATTTATCTCTTCAATCAGTTTCTTTAAATTTTTCTTGTAGTAACTACCGTTTTTACCGTCAATTTTGGTTATTGAATTATAAATGTTTCTTGCTATGAGAATTGCATTCTTAGTACTCATCCACGTATGCGGATCGGTTTTCCCGTCTTTATCAATCATCATCGATATTCCTTTTGAAGCATTCACGAAAACAACCTTAGGAGCATTTGCTTGAAGCTTATCCATCCACACACGCTCAAATCCGATGTTTCCTATTTCAATAAATAGTTTACATCTTGACAATTCTATCATTTGAGAAGCTGAAGGTTCGTAGGTTTCCGGATTTCCTCCTTGCGGAACCATCGAAACTATGTTATACTTGTCACCGACAATACGTTCTGTGAAGAATTTCAAAGGCTCAATCGTAACAACTATTACGTTTGACTGTTGTTTTTTCTTTTTATTAACGCATGAGGATGACAATAAAGAAATGAAAAAAACAAGTATGAGATATAAATATTTCATAATGCAATTATAAAAAGAAGGATGTTCCATAAACGAGCAATATGTATCTTATTGCTTTCCCGATAGTCGTACTTATGATCGTAATCATGAGATTTGCTCTCATAAGACCGAGAACGGCTGTTATACCTTCTCCGAGAAACGGAAGGAAAGCAAAAAATCCCATCCAGGCTCCTCGGCCTTTCATAAAGTACTCGGCCTTTTCCATATTTTTCTTACTGACATGCAAATAACGTTCTATCCAATCAATCCGTCCCATACGTCCTACTGCATAGTTGAACATCGAACCAGCGACATTTCCTATGGTTCCATATATTATAAGAGGTACAGGCTTCAGTCCCATTGCTTGAAACGCTACCATTATGGCTTCGCTACTGAACGGTAGAAAACTTCCCGCCATGAAAGCAGAAATCAACATACCCCAATATCCCCATTCAAGCAAAAAGTCGTTCAATCCATCCATATATTGTAAGCAGTAAGTAATATTACAATACTAAAAAAAACGCAAAACGATATGTTTGTAATCCAGGTTCTCGTAAGAGCAATGTAATGTGCTATAATCGGTGCTGTGTTGACTAACATTATTCCGAACAGCATGTCAAAATGTTGTGGTTGAAGTACAATAAAAACTATGGTCAACAAATCAATAAACATGAATATTTCAAACATCATCCTTGTGCGAATCTTGTCTTTGTAGCTGTTCCTGTGGAAATGGACTATACCCAATATACTGAATAAAGACAATACTGCAAACAGTACAATTCTATGAATATCAAGACTTTCTATATTGAAAGCCGAGCCGAATTCAGCAAGGGATGCAAAATGGTTTGAGAGATCGGCAATCTTTCCGGTATAGACGTAATAACCTGCGAAAAACCAATATGGTAGTACCAGTCCGAGAAAAGAACTGAATACTGTCTTAAAAGTCGCGGCTTGGATGTTTGTAAAAAGAAAGAACCATACCAATGGCACATAATACAATATCTGGACGAACTGCGTACTCGCGGCCCCTAACATAAAAAATGCATAAAATATTTTTCCTACGGCGCGGCCATCCTGGTATGCACTAAAGAAAAAAAGATAGAAAGCGATGAAAAACAACTGAACAACACTTTTCTCAATAGAAAATAGTAGGAAATCGGCCGTCAAGAACAGCATCATATATGAACATGACACCATTCGACTGTAAATTCTAATGAGGGAATTAGAATTATTCAGTTCAACCATCAGATACGATGATATCGCAAAGATGCAGAATTGCACCCACATTTCTTTCTCTATAAAACCGTACATAATACATACCGTCACGGCATAAACGGCCGTGACTGGTAATGATATTCGGCTTTCAGCTATTCTATTTTGTAATCTTTTTGCTACTATCACCTTTTTATAAAAATTTATTATAATAGAAGCTGCACCAGAATTACAAATCCTGACCGATGTCCCTTCTAAAATATTTGTCCTTAAAAATAATTTTCTTAGCTTCGTTAAAGGAATTATTTAATGCTTCTTCCTTATTATTACCGTAAGAACATACAGCAAGCACGCGCCCTCCGTTCGTTACGATGTCGCCGTCTTTTACAATTGTTCCGGAATGGAATAGAATGGAACCATTCACGTCTTCAAGTCCGTTAATCTTATATCCCTTATGATAGGATTGGGGATATCCTCCGCTTACAAGCATCACACAGACGGCGGCACGGTCGTCTATATCTACATTACACTCGTCGAGATTACCATTGGCCACCCCTTCAAACAAGTCGACAATGTCGCTTTTCAGACGTAACATTACACTCTCTGTCTCAGGATCGCCCATTCTGCAATTGTACTCAATAACCTTTGGCTCGCCGTCGACATTTATCAATCCGAAGAATATAAAACCTTTATAGTCGAGATTTTCTTTTTTCAGTCCGTCAACTGTAGGCTTTATTATACGGTTCTCCACCTTCTCCATCCATTCTTTTGTCGCAAAAGGTACAGGACTCACACTACCCATACCTCCTGTATTAAGACCGGTGTCATGTTCGCCTATACGCTTATAGTCCTTTGCTTCAGGCAAAATCTTATAGTGCGTACCATCAGTCAGAATGAAGACAGAACATTCAATTCCGCTTAGGAACTCTTCAATAACAACTCGGGCAGAGGCACTGCCGAACATACCGCCAAGCATTTCTTTCAGTTCGCGCTTGGCTTCTTCAAGTGTTGGAAGAATCAACACTCCTTTACCTGCACACAGGCCGTCGGCCTTTAATACGTATGGTGCCTTAAGCGTTTCAAGAAATGCTAGTCCTTCATTGAGGGTTGTGCCGTTGAAAGTTCTGTAGCGCGCAGTAGGTATATTGTGACGTTGCATGAATTTCTTTGCAAAATCCTTTGAACCTTCCAGAATTGCACCTTGGCGTGATGGTCCAATTACAGGAATCGCAGCTGTACGTTTATCGTTCTTGAATTCGTCGTAAATACCCTTAACGAGCGGATCTTCCGGACCCACGACTACCATATCAATATTATTAGCAACAGCGAAGTCTTTAAGAGCTTCAAAATCAGTAGCTTTAATATCGACATTTTCACCACACTGCAACGTTCCTGCATTGCCAGGAGCAATGTATAACTTGTCCACTTTCGGACTTTGTTTTATCTTCCATGCCAGGGCGTGTTCTCTACCGCCACCACCTAATAATAAAATTTTCATCGTATTAATATCTTGACTGTATTATCATTAAAGACTTTATCGGAAAATCATTATTTCAGGTAATCCTCAAAGTATCTCGTTATACGTTCATGTAAATGAACACTTTGGTGTCCTCTCATATTATGAGGTTCGCCAGGATATACAAAGAAATCAGGCTGAGTTCCGGCTGCAATACAAGCTTTGAGGAAAGAAAGTGCATGTTGCGGAACTACAACGGGATCATTCATCCCGATAATAATTTGCAGACGGCCTTTCAGATTCTTTGCCTTGTTAAGCAGACTTGTCTCTGCGTAGCCTTGCGGATTTGCTTGTGGCGTGTCCATGTAACGTTCACCGTACATAACCTCATAATACTTCCAGTCGATGACAGGACCACCTGCAACACCAACTTTAAAGACATCAGGGTAGGTAGTCATCAACGATGTTGTCATGAATCCTCCAAAACTCCATCCGTGTACGCCGAGACGTGTTGAATCGACACAAGACAAAGATTTAAGATACTCAACACCTTTTATCTGGTCTTTCATTTCCTCGACACCAAGATGCCTAAAGGTTGCTTGCTCAAAGTCTATTCCGCGGTCAGACGACCCTCTGTTGTCAAGAATAAACAAAATATATCCCTTTTGAGCCATATAAGTTTCCCAGCCACGACTTGCATAATGCCAGCGAGCTTCAACATTTCTTACACCAGGACCACCATACACATAAACAATTGTCGGATATTTTTTCGAGGGGTCAAAATCGGCAGGTTTAACCATTCGGAAATATAAATCGGTCTTTCTATCGGCTGCCTTTATTGTACCAGAAATAAATTGAGGTACGGCATAGTCTTTCCATGGGTCTGCAGACTCGAAGTATTTAGTTCTCTTTTTCGTATTTACGCTGATAATTTCAATTTTGCGCGGAACTGTAGGTTCTGTATAATTGTCTACAATCCATTGTCCGCTAAGTGACAATGCCGGTTTGCGTCCTCCGTCTGCACCGTATGTATTGGCATGGCACCCTTTGCCGTTGTCGAGAAGAGTACGTTTACCCGTAGACAAATTCACAGAAAAAATATTGTTCTGAATAGGACTGCATTCTGTAGAAAGTATTATAGCTGACTTATTTTTTATATCAAAGCCCATTAAATCAAGAACAACCCAATTGCCTTTTGTCAGTTGTTTTAACTCTCGTCCTTCAGTATTAAACAGATACATATGGTTGAACCCATCCTTTTCACTTTGAAGAATGAATTTAGAGCTATCCCACGGAATAAAAACAATCGGTGTCACAGGATGTACATATTTATCATTGTGCTCACGGTAGACGGTCTTCACCTTTTCTCCGGTAGTTGCATCATAAACATCCAAACTCATATTGGTCTGGTCGCGGTTCAATTCGACTAGATAGATTTGTTTGTTGTCCGGACTCCATGCTATGTTCGAATAATACTTGTCAGTTGGATCTCCGGTTTTCAGATACAATGTTTTCCCTGTATTTACATTATATACTCCAATCGTAACTTTATGGCTCGTTTCGCCTGCCATCGGGGATTTTTCCGGTGTTTCTTTTGCGATACGGGTGTCGATGTCGACAAGAGGATAATCGGCAACCATCGTCTGATCCATCCGGTAAAACGCAAGTTGCTGACCGTCATTGCTCCAGAACGTACCTTTATATATACCAAATTCATTACGATGGACAACTTGTCCGTAGACGATATTGCGCGAACCGTCTGTCGTCAGCTGAAAAGTTTTACCGTTTTTGTCTGATACATAGAGATTGTCATTTTTTACGTATGCAAAATAGCCGGAGACAGTATTCAAATCTTCAGCAGCCACACCGTCACGGTTGTATTTTGCGAGAAGTTTTCTCTTTTTCCAGTCGACAAGCATCAACTCTTTACCGTTAGTCAATTCAACAACAGTCTTGTCTGGATAAGGGAAACGGGCATTGTAAAGATGCCTCATCCTGTTGTGATCATCGTTGCCAGTCAATGATATGATGTCTTCAAGTCGAAATAGAATCGATTCCTTACCAGACATTTTGTTAATGACTGAACAGTAGTCAGCATCTGTTCTTACAAGTTCGTCCCCCCACCACGTAGTATATCGGTTCTGTGGTATCATATTGCGGTAATTGTTACCTCCGAAGTTAAGATCTTCTAAGGTAAACTGTTTATGTTGCGCGCAAATAGCCGATGGGGATAACAAACTTATCATTATTAATAAGATGTATGAAATTACTCTATTCGTCATCATCATTATTATTTAATTGTCTTAAACTGCTGTTGACGTTTGAGCGCACACGGTTCTGATAACGTCTGTCACTGCTACTGTTTTTATCAAACCGTTTTCCATTATATCTGTCTTTATCACCAAAACGTCCGAAATCTCTTCCTTTTCTGTCTGGTTGGCGATGAAAATTCTTTCTATCTCCAAACTTTTTCATGTCTTCAAATGAATGGAACTTAAAAGATCGGATATCACCTTCCTCGTTTTCTTCTTCTGCCTCAATGCGTTTTTTGAATTCTCGGTTTTTCTTAAAGCGATGCTTTTCGGCCATTTGTCGTTTCTCGTCATCACTCTTCACAACACCGCCTTCAGAACGGAATTCTCTCATTTTACCGTCAAAAATAGTGTACTTACGGAATTCACATTCTAGAGAGCCATTAAATACCGGTATTTTTATCGATGGTTTCAATCCTATTTGTTCAAAGCACTCTTCCCGATAACTTAGAATCCAAGCTTCGTTTCCAATAAAGGCATGTTTGAGTCGCTCTCCAATCATTTTGTATGTGGCGAGCAAATTGGGCGTGGAAATACGTTCACCATAAGGAGGATTTGTTACGATAATACTCTTTTGCTTTGGTTGTTTGAAGTCTTTGAAATCCGCCTCTTCAACTGTTATATCGTTTACAAGACCAGCAGCACGGACGTTAAGACGTGCAGTATTGACGGCTTTTATATCTATGTCATAGCCATAAATATGATGTTTGAAATCCCTTTCCTGTGAATCGTCATTATAGATGCGATCAAACAAATCGGCATCATAATCGGTCCATTTTTCGAAAGCGAATTCTTTTCTGAATATTCCTGGACTCATATTATGAGCTATCAGTGCAGCCTCAATAAGTAGGGTACCGGAACCACACATGGGATCGATAAAATCAGTGTCACCGTTCCAACCTGTCATTAAAATCATACCGGCAGCAAGCACCTCATTTAGAGGCGCTTCGACCGACTCTTGCCGATACCCACGACGATGCAGAGATTCACCACTGGAATCCAGAGATAGAGTAGCTTTGTCTTCGGCTATATGTATGTTCAGTCTTATGTCCGGATTGCTAACGGAAATGTTAGGACGGTCTCCAGTATTCTCTCTGAATTGGTCAACTATGGCATCTTTAACCTTGTATGTAACGAAGCGCGAATTTCTGAACTCATCAGAATATACAACAGAATCGACTGAAAACGTCTTTCCTTTTTCTATATATTGATTCCAGTCTATATTTTTCACTTCTTCATAAACATCATCTGCAGAACGCGCCTTGAAATGCTTTATAGGCTTCAAAATTCTTATGGCTGTATGCAACTGGAAATTGGCACGATACATCATTTCTTTATTTCCAGTGAACGAGACCATACGTCTGCCAATTTGTACATTGTTTGCACCCAATTGGGTGAGTTCCTTAGCCAAAACAGGTTCTAACCCCATGAATGTCTTGGCGACAAGTTCAAATTCGTTCATCGTATATTAATTTTTAATTGTAACTTTGTATAAATATCCAACATCAAATGTGGAATAAGACCGAATGTCCATTGGTCATAAAGACTGTATAATATGTTCCGCCCCCACACTTCTTACATTAGAAACCGGATAGCTCATTGGGCATAGACCCCGTATTTTGCGATGATGGCTCACAATGTTTGATGTTGTACTTAAATATCACTTTATATGAATTATGTAGGAATTGATGTCAGTAAGGCGACTTTTGTAGTCGCTTATTCGTCTGCCAAAGGCAGTGAAACTAAGACTTTTGAGAACACCACCAAGGAGGGTGTCCACAAATTCATCCAGACAATCACCTCAAAAGACACGCACTGTGTTATGGAGGCGACTGGCAACTACAGCATGCTGCTTGTTTACCTGCTGTCCAAAGCTGGCATTACGGTCAGTATGGAGAATCCCCCTCAAGATAAGAAACTTCGCATGTGTCATGCTTTCCGTGGTCAAGACAGACGAGATTGACGCACGTATGATAGCCATGTATGGCGAGAAGATGAATCTTGCACCATTCAAGCTCCCTAGCGATTCTTTGATGGTGCTCAAGCAGAAGCCACCGTATTACGTCAACTGAAAAAGCAACTCACTGCCAACACAAACCTTCAGAAATCAATGGAAGCTCTGCCTTTCATAGACTCTGTATGTAAGAAAATCCTCGACAAGACCGTGAAGTTTCTAAGGAAACAAATCAATGAG
>CALBJK010000010.1 GCA_937892695.1 uncultured Prevotella sp. | reverse complement strand
TACAGATATTGGAAATCAAGGGGTTACATGATGTATAGCTGCAATGTGGGTTAAGATTGATAACTTCTTATTTGTCAAGAAGGTCTGGGCGCAGCCGACGGGTACGTTCCATGGCCTGCTCTATCTCCCAGTCCTTTATCTTGGCTTCGTTGCCGCTGAGCAGAATGTCAGGTACACGCCATCCTTTATAATCGGCCGGGCGAGTGTAGATGGGAGCCGACAGCATGTCATCCTGGAAACAGTCGGACAACGCGCTCTGATCGTCACCTATCACTCCGGGAACAACCCTGACTATAGCATCGGCCATGACGGCTGCGGCCAGTTCGCCGCCAGTAAGGACATAGTCGCCGATGCTTATCTCACGCGTGATGAGATGGTCGCGCACACGTTGATCAATTCCCTTATAATGTCCGCAAAGAATAATGAGGTTGCCTTTCATCGACAAGTCGTTAGCCACATGCTGGTCGAACCGCTCGCCGTCGGGCGAAGTATATATTACTTCGTCATAGTCACGCTGGGCCTTCAGAGCCGAGATGCACCGGTCTATAGGTTCACACTGCATCACCATTCCGGCAAAGCCTCCATAAGGATAGTCGTCTACACGCCGCCATTTGTCGAGCGTGTAGTCGCGCAGATTGTGAAGATGGATTTCGGCCAGACCTTTCTTTTGAGCTCTGGCCAGTATCGATTCGTTGACAAAGCCCTCAAGCATTTCGGGCAGAACGGTTATTATGTCTATTCTCATACAAACAATGATTCAATTTAAGATGATATTATCAGTAATCAAAGAAGTTTGCCTTCACCATTACAGGAAATGATTCAGAACGACAAAGAACTGTCAGTCACTTCCGGTGCTCGTCTACTCCGTATCCGAACAGGGCGAAGTCGCCCCTGAGAGGGTCGTCAGGAAATATTTCGAGCATACGCGCCGTCAGCTTGCGAGCCGCGCTCATCGACGCGCTCCGGCTCTGTAGCAGTCCCATCCGACACGCCTCATGCACCACGTGGGTGTCCATAGGCATAATGAGAGTACGCTTGTCGATGAACGACGACCACAATCCCAAATCGACAGGCGAGCCGTCACGCACCATCCATCTGAGGAACATGCACACACGCTTACAGGCCGACCTGGCATCTTTGGGGATAATGGCACTGGCTCCCTTTTCTGCAAAATAGCGGCAGAGCGCACATACAGCCTTATAGCCGTCAAGGGCGTTGCGTTCTACATAGCCGCCAATGCTCCCATAGGTATCTATCATGTCTGCCAGAGCCGACAGCATGACGTACATGTCATGGAACGTATAGAGCCGATAGTAGCAACGGTCTTCGTCAGGTATGTCGGCGGCAAAAGCCCTATCGGCCACCCATCGATGGACCTCGCCGTGAGCCGAATCGATGACGTACTGTATTTTCGGGAAGAACTGTTTGCGCGAGCCGTAGCTCAGACACGACGCTATGAAAGCCGTAGTCTCACGGTTATGTTCGCCTTCAACCTCATGCATGAAATGGCTTGGATCGGCTGGAAGAAAGTCGGGAGTCTCGTATCGGGCTGCGAGACGGCGTATGATATCATAAATGTCGCTGTCCATATTGACGTGTGGTTTTACTGTACGGATAGACTTGACAAGCCGGACGAAAAAATATTCACGTTTGCAAAATCATCGACTATACTTCCACAAAGATACAAAAAAAAACAATACGACATTCCAAACTATAGAAAATAATGATTTAATTCAAACAATGCACCATCAGAACATATAAAAAAGCCAAGAGTAGTAAGCGATACATGAAATCGTAAAAAATGATTCATTCAATACCAAAATAAAGTCAATAAAACATACGACTTTAGGGCATAAAAAAAGCGACAACCTTCACAGGCGACCGCTTCAAATCTTCAATAGGTATTAGTCTCTTCTATAAGGTAAAAAGATCGTTTTCAGGATAACTGACACAAAGTTAATGTTTTTTTTATATCCAAAAAAATGTTTTCTGCATTTTTTTTCAAAAAAACATTTTGTGCGCCCACACAATATTAAAAACTTAGAGCAAGCTTAACCCACATTGCAGCTATACATCATGTAACCCCTTGATTT
>CALBJK010000009.1 GCA_937892695.1 uncultured Prevotella sp. | reverse complement strand
TGCTCGATATTCCTACAGCAGCCCTAGGAGGTGAAGTGGAAATACCTACAATAGACGGCAGCAAGGTGAAAGTGAAGATTGAAGCAGGAACGCAGCCCGGAAAGACGCTTCGACTGAGAGGTAAAGGTCTGCCTTCAGTTCATGGTTACGGCAGTGGAACTGGTGATTTGGTCGTGAACATAAGTGTGTTCATACCTAAGAAACTCAGCAAAGAAGAGAAAAAAGCTATGGAGAGTTTTTCTGAAAGCGAAAACTTCAAAGGCGACACATATACCCAAAAGTCAATATTTGACAAATTCAGAAATTATTTTAGCTGAAATAATAAAAAATAGCTTCCGCAACTTTTAAAGACTGAGACTTTCAAGATTTAGTAAATGAAAAGTTGATGAAGCTATTTTTACTATTACAAAAGAGCCAAGACATTTAGTTGGCGTTTAGAGAAAATGGACTACAACGAAACAGTCAATTATCTGTTCAATATAGCACCTCTGTTTGAGAAGGTAGGAGCGAAAGCATATAAGACAGGGCTTGATAATACTTTGGCTCTTGATCGTCACTTCAACCATCCCCATCAGAATTTTAAGAGTATACATATTGCAGGAACCAATGGCAAAGGTTCCTGCTCACATACATTGGCCTCTGTTCTCCAAAGAGAAGGATATAAAGTAGGTCTTTATACATCGCCACATTTAGTAGATTTTCGCGAGCGGATAAGAATCAACGGCGAATGCATTAGCAAACACTATATCATAGATTTTGTCGAAAAAGAAAAGAACTTTTTCGAGAAATTGCATCCTTCTTTTTTTGAAGTTACGACTGCACTTGCATTTAAATATTTTGCAGATAACAATATTGACATTGCAGTCATTGAAGTGGGATTAGGTGGCAGACTCGACTGCACTAACATCATTATGCCGGAAATGTCAATCATAACAAATATAAGTTTTGACCATACTCAATTTCTAGGAAATACACTGGGGAAAATAGCATCCGAAAAAGCAGGAATCATCAAACAAGGTATTCCTGTTGTTATTGGAGAAACAACGCCAGAAACAAAAAATGTCTTCAAGAAAAAAGCTAAAGAAGAAAATGCGCCCATAATATTTGCAGAAGAACATGAAGAGATAATATCTTCCTATTTCTCCAATTCACAAATAATTTGTGAGACAGTACATTTCGGGACAATAAGATATGAAATGGGAGGAAACTATCAAACGAAGAATATCAACACCATACTAAATGCTATCATCGTTTTGATGAAAAACGGTTTAATTAGCAATATTGGAAATATAAAATATGGACTAGCTCATGTTTGCGAAGAAACTGGGCTGAACGGCAGATGGCAAGAAATAAGGAAAAGTCCAAGAACCATTTGTGACACAGGGCATAATTTAGGAGGTTGGAAATATCTTAGTAAACAGATTACCAGTCAGCCTTACAATACTCTTAGAATCGTATTCGGCATGGTAGACGACAAAGACATCGATAATGTGTTGAAACTGTTGCCCCGGGAAAATACTTATTATTACTTTGTAAGAGCATCGACCAAACGAGCAATTCCAGAAGATGTCATCATGCATAAAGCAACCCGACTAGGGCTAGAAGGAGAAGCTTTCGACAAGGTAGTATCTGGATATAACAAAGCGACAGAAGATGCTGATGATAAAGATTTCATATTTATTGGAGGAAGTAGCTATGTCGTATCTGATCTTATGGTCGCTTTAAGGGACAATCCTCAATATAAAGATGTTTTTTTCCGATTACCACAATAATAATTCCACATTCTATCTTTATATTATTGCTGACAAATTATAAGAAAGGCTTGATGTTTAATTGTTTTTAACGTCGGTAAAAGGCTTTTTTCAAGCATTTATTTTGTCACATTCGTTTTTTTTCTGTTACTTTGCACAAATATAAGTATGACAGACTAAAAACTTTTGTATGACAAACACAACAGATACAGCAAATATCTGCGGTCTGAAAAGAAAAGACTTTCAGACTACAGTAAATGGGAAGAGTACCGACTTGTTCATTCTTAAGAACAGTAAGGGAAACGAAATTGCAGTCACTAATTACGGCGGTGCTGTAGTAGCTATCATGATGCCTGACAAAAATGGGAATATGGCCAACATAATTCAAGGCCATGACAACATTCAAGATGTCATAGATTCGCCAGAACCTTATTTGTCTACCCTTATCGGCCGATACGGCAACAGAATATGTAAAGGTACATTCCAGTTGAATGGGAAAACCTACAATCTTCCCATAAACAACGGTCCAAACTCACTTCATGGTGGCAAAAAAGGATTTAATGCAAAGGTATGGGAAGCACTTCAAATGAATGACCATACTCTAGTCTTGAAATATGTAAGCCCCTACGGTGAAGAAGGATACTCTGGAGAGTTAAAGGTTACTGTTGTTTACACTTTTACTGAAGATAACGAGTTTGTTATCGACTACATGGCTTCGACAAACAAGAAGACAATCATAAATCACACCACGGTTTCTTTTCTTTAGCAGGAATAGCCAATCCTACCCCAACAATCGAAGATTTGATTTGCGAAATCAACGCAAACTACTACCTGCCAATTGACGAGACATCTATACCTACAGGCGAGATTCTTCTTGTTAAGGGTACACCGTTCGATTTCACTAGTCCAAAGACTGTAGGAAAAGACATCAATTCTGATAACGAACAGATAAAAAACGGCGCAGGTTACGATCATTGCTTCGTACTAAACAAAAAAGAAGAAGGCGAACTAAGCTTTGCCGCTAAAATAACAGAGCCGAAATCAGGACGTACCATGGAAGTGTATACTACAGAACCGGGGGTACAGCTTTATACAGACAACTGGGCAGACGGATACAAAGGACAACATGGAGCTACATTCCCACGCAGAAGTGCCATCTGTTTCGAGGCACAACATTTCCCGGACACTCCCAACCACCCCTATTTCCCGTCAGTCGAACTTCGTCCCGGACAGCAGTACACCCAGAAGACTGTCTATAAATTTGGAATAACAAAATAAAATAACTAAATACTTTACAACAACAATGGCTAGTACAGCAAAACAGCAAGGGAGCATTATTGCAATCATAACAATGATGTTCCTCTTTGCTATGATTTCGTTCGTAACAAATCTTGCAGCTCCAATCGGAGTTATCTGGAAAAATGCTTTTCAGGGAGACAGTGCAAATACTGTAGGTATGTTGGGCAACGCTATGAACTTCCTGGCTTATCTGTTCATGGGTATCCCAGCAGGTAAGATGCTTACAAAAATCGGATACAAGAAAACAGCACTTACAGGTATTGTTTTCGGCTTCTGCGGCATTCTTGTGCAATTTCTTTCCGGCACCCTAGAAAGTGATGCACGCATCGCTGGATTCTGCGTTTATCTACTCGGAGCATTCATTGCAGGATTTAGTGTTTGCATTCTTAACACCGTAGTAAACCCGATGCTTAATCTTTTAGGCGGAGGCGGGAACAGAGGTAACCAGCTTAATCTTGTAGGAGGTACACTCAACTCTCTGACAGGAACTCTCACCCCGCTTTTTGTCGGAGCATTAATCGGAACAGTAACGACAAATACAGCAATGGTAGACGTCAATCTCGTTCTGTACATTGCAATGGGAGTATTTGCACTTGCATTCATAGTACTGCTCTTCATTCCTATCAAAGACCCAGAAATGGGAAAAACTACTGCAGATACAGTTTTTGAACACAGTCCATGGGCTTTCCGTCACTTCGTCCTCGGAACAATCGCCATATTCTTGTATGTAGGCGTTGAGGTAGGAATACCAGGAACGCTTATTTTCTACTTGTCAGACACATCTGCAGCAGGCGGCGGTTTAGGAGAAGGGGCCGCAGCAATAGCAGGTTCTGTGGCAGCAACCTATTGGTTTCTTATGCTTGTAGGACGATTCACAGCAGGATTCATTGCTGGAAAAGTGTCAAGTAGGGCAATGATGATAGCAACAACGATCACAGGTATGGTTCTTATTGTCCTTGCTATGATTCTGGGCAAAACATCGACAGTGTCAATGCCTGTATTCACAGGTTCGTCGTTCTCATTGGTAACAGTTCCTGTCGCAGCTTTAATGCTTGTATTATGCGGACTTTGCACTTCAATCATGTGGTCGAGCATATTTAATCTTTCTACTGAAGGCCTTGGAAAATACACCGCCTCGGCATCAGGTATTTTTATGATGATGGTTGTAGGTGGTGGAATTGTCCCACTTATCCAGAATTTCATAGCTGACAATGCCGGATATCTTGTTTCTTACTTGGTTCCGCTTGTTGCAGTAGCCTACATGTGCTTCTATGCTTTAATAGGTAGCAAGAACATAAACAAAGACATTCCAGTCTAAAATAAACTTCAGAACATCAACCAAACAATAATATCTTATATGGACATAGAATTTGTAAGAAGTCGCTTTATCAAGCACTTCGACGGAAAAACAGGAAACATATACGCTTCACCAGGACGTATAAACCTTATCGGTGAACATACTGACTATAACGGAGGATTCGTATTTCCGGGAGCTGTAGACAAAGGCATTATGGCTGAAGTCAGACCGAACGGTTTGCAGACAGTGATTTGCTATTCAATAGACTTGAAAGATCGCGTTGAATTTAATGTAAACGACCCAGAAGGACCACGCGCCAGTTGGGCACGTTATATCTATGGCATAGTTCAAGAGATGAAAAAACTTGGAGTTGACGTGCAAGGATTCAACACTGCCTTCGCCGGTGACGTACCTTTGGGGGCTGGAATGTCTTCTTCTGCAGCCTTAGAGAGCTGCTTTGCATACGCTATCAACGACTTGTTCGGGCACAACAAGGTAAGCAAATGGGACATGGTCCTCGCCGGGCAGGCAACCGAACACAATTATTGCGGTGTCAATTGCGGAATAATGGATCAATTTGCAAGTGTATTCGGTAAAGCAGGAAAACTCATGCGTCTTGATTGTCGTTCAAGGGAGTTCGAGTATTTCCCATTCAATCCGAAAGGTTATAAATTGGTTCTCCTAAACTCATGTGTAAAGCATGAATTGGCATCCTCGGCATACAACGATCGTCGAAAGAGCTGTGAAAATGTTGTGGAAGTACTTCAAAAGAAATATCCTGAAACAAAGATAGAAACACTGCGTGATGCAAATTGGGAAATGCTGAACAGTGTAAAAGATGAAGTGCTTGAAGAAGACTACAAGCGTGCGCATTACGTTCTTGGAGAAAAAGACCGTGTGCTGGCCGTGTGTGATGCTCTGAACAACAATGATTACGAGACTGTAGGTCAAAAAATGTATGAAACTCACTACGGACTCAGTAAAGAATACGAAGTATCATGTGAAGAACTCGATTACCTTAATGACATCGCAAAAGAATGTGGAGTTACTGGTAGCCGCATAATGGGCGGTGGTTTCGGCGGTTGTACAATAAACCTTGTAAAAGAAGCACTCTATACAAAGTTCATCGAAACTGCAAAAGAAAAGTACTCAGCAAAATACGGAAAAGAGCCTAAAGTATATGATGTAGTAATTAGTGACGGCTCGCGAAAGATCTGTTAACACGAATATAATAAACCAGTAAAAACAAGAAGGCTACGTGCAATTATGGCCGTAGCCTTCTTTTATAAAACTTCTAAACAAATGAAAGCAACAAAAAAACTCTTTTTTTGTGCAGCTATCGCTACAGCCTTAATGGCTGGCTGTACAAGCAGCACAAAGATTGGCCAATTGACAGAGTCCGGCCTAGATCCGGCAAAGTTTGACACGGTCATAAACAACAAGCCTGTAAAGCTCTACGTATTGGAAAATGCAAACAAGATGGAAGTTTGCGTTACAAACTTCGGAGCTAGAGTCGTGTCTATTACGGTTCCCAATAAAGACAACAAATTGACGGACGTTGTATTGGGATACGATAATATTGCCCAGTATGCAGATTCTGTAAATAGCCCAAGCGACTTTGGAGCAGCTATAGGCCGTTATGCCAACAGAATAAACAAAGGAATAATCACTGTCAATGGCAAAAAGATACAATTGCCTCGAAATAACTACGGACACTGTCTGCACGGCGGACCTTCCGGATGGCAATACCAAGTATACGAAGGAAAGCAACTTAACGACACTACATTGCAACTAGTGCTTCATTCACCGGACGGAGATAACAATTTTCCTGGAAACGTAACAGCCACTGTTACTTATACACTGACAAGCGACAACACGCTAGATATGAAATTTGAAGCTACCACAGACAAGGAAACCGTCATAAATATGACAAACCATTCTTACTTTAACCTTTCAGGCGATCCATCC
>CALBJK010000008.1 GCA_937892695.1 uncultured Prevotella sp. | reverse complement strand
CACAAGTGTTCCGTCATCAACGTCCGATTTTGCAGTAATAGTTGTACTGAGCTTCGACCATCTACTGCTTTTTACATTGACAGATGAAGCGGCTACTGTCTGTCCGTTTTTGTCGACAATGCTTACTGTCAGCTTTCCTCCTTTTCCGTCAAGCGTCTTTGAGAGCATGGAGAAGTCATAGCGTTCGCCTTTCTTAAGAGCTATTCCGTCAAAGCCCTCGTTTCGTAGCGAAGCCGTTCCGCCTTTAGTGTCGAACACGGCGTAGTGGGGATTATTTGGCAGAAATGTCTTGTCTTCGGCTATTGTCAGGGTGGCGTTGTCGCCGGTGATGCTCCATGAAGTTTTCGCGTTCCAGTCGTGCCGGTCGGCTTTACTGTATTCGAAGTCACGGTTTTGCACGAGTTCGGCGTATAGTCCGCCGTCAGCTCCCGAGCTTATATCTTCGAAGAATATGCCAATGAGATTGTCGCTGATGGCCTTGGCTTTTTGTGGATCGACCTCAGCCTCAGCCTTGACGGCTTTAAGCGAAGCGAAACGTTTTGCATCGTCAGCCATGCGTTCGCTGTAGAGTGCGTTCTGGTGGGCTTTAGCATCGGCGAAGAGACTGATTGTCCTGAGTTCGTCGGAAGTTACTCTTACGACAAAACCTTGCAGTGTGTCATTGTTAAGAACGATGGTTTCGGGACGCTCGGGCGTATTCTCTGCCTTATAGCGTCCTTCGAGTGAGGCGTTGTCTTCGGCTTCGTAGTATCGTTGTGGCTTCCATCTTGTAAGGTCGGACGATTCGGCTATGGCCAGTTCTTTGCCTGAACGGCCTATCTGCCAGATACATTCCCATCCGTTGGCATTACGTATTAGCCTTGGATTAATCATCTTCTTTTCCGTACCCCAACGGCTGAAGTCGCAGCGCACGTAGCTGAATCCGTTTCCTACGCTCTGCCATGTCTGGCCGTCTGCGCTCCATGCAAAGTGGAGACCGCTGCGTCCGTCGTCTTTTGTTGTGGTGTAGGCGAAGAGTGACAGCGAGTCGGGTGGATTCATAGCAGCCCATGCTTTGTTCGTAATAAACGAGGCAGCGGCTATTGATGCTGCCATGATTAGCGTCTTGTTGTTCATTGTTTTTTTATGTTTAGGCGGGTTCTTTAAATATTCTTTCTGTCAAATCGATGCTTAGTCAGCTTGTATAGAAGTCCTCGGCAACCGTCTTCGATGAGGTCGAGGGCATAGTCGAAATCGCTGTCGTCGCCGTAGTAAGGGTCTGGAATTACCGTGGCTTCTGGATGCCTGGTAATATATGATGCGAGCATTTCTACTTTTTCTGCATCGTCCTGCGTCGGTGCAAGAGCCTTGACTGTTCTCATATTCTCGTTGTCCATAACCAGAATGCGGTCGAAACGGCCGAAATCTTTTCTGTCTATCTGGCGTGCCCGGCTGGAGAAATCGTAGCCACGGCGTGCCCCACACAGACGCATACGTTTGTCGGGCAGCTGGCCTACGTGCCAGTTGCCTATGCCGGCCGAGTCGATTAAGAACTCTTCGGCTAATCCGGCCTTATCTGTCAGCGATTTCATGACACCCTCGGCAGCCGGAGAGCGGCAGATGTTGCCGAGACATACAAATAAAAGTCTATTTTTCTTCTTTTCCATTTTCTTCTAATAAGTCGGTCTCGGCTTCGCGTATAGGGTAGGTTGCGCTCACCTTTGCGCCTAGAGCTTTCAGTTCGTTTGCCTTCTGGACGATGCTTTGCCGTCCAGTGTATGCTTTGTTGTAAGCGTCTTCGTAATCTTTGTTGAGGGTGTCGATGTCGCGGCGAAGCTTGTCGAAGCGTTTGATAAATTCGCCTACGCGCTTCATCATCTCGTCGGCTATGTCGAATACTTTCTTCTGATTCTCGGTCTGTGCGTATTGTCGCCAGGTTATCTGTATTATCTTCAGGATGGCCATAAGGTTCTGTTGGCTCGTTATGAAAACATGGCGGTCGAACGCTTCGCGCCAGAGTTTGGGGTCGTGTGCCAGTGCAAGCTGGAGCGCACCCTCGTTAGGTACGAACATGATTACAAAGTCGATGGCTCGTCGGGGCTTCTGTATGTAGCGGCTGTAGTCCTTCTTTGCAAGTCCTGTAGCCTGGGTGCGTATGCTTCTTACAAGGTCGTCGGCGTATCGTCGTCGGGCTGTCTCGTTGTCAGAGTTGACATATTCGTAGTAGGCTTCGACCGACATCTTAGAGTCTATAACCACGTCCTCGTTGTTGGGATAATGGAGGATAACGTCGGGTATCATGCGTTTGCCGCTTTCGTCGTTGGTGATTATGTTTCCTTTATCGTCGGTTATGGTCTGTTGCACGTCGTAGTCGATGCCGCATTTGAAGCCTTGCGCGTCGAGAATGTCGGTGAGCAAACGCTCGCCCCAATTGCCCTGTGCCTTATTGCCGCCTTTGATGACATTGGTGAGCATCGTGGCCGTGCGGTCAATCTTTGTTGTTTGTTCACTCATGGCTCGCAACTGTTCTGACAGTGAAGCTGTGCTCTTGGCGGTCTCGCTGTTGGTGTTGTGTATGGCTTCCTGTAGCTGTTTGATGTTCTCGCGCAGGGGTTTGGTGATGTTCTCCATCGCTTCCGAATTTGTGTCCTGAAGTCTTCCGGAAGTGTTTTCGAGCATCTTTGCGGCAAGATTTGTAAACTGTTCCTTCAGAGTTTCCATCTGCTGGTTGAACTGTTGCTGCCTTAGTTCTTTCTCCTTTGCTGTGTGCGTGCGCTCGTCGTCAAGCTCCTTGCTCGTGCGTTCGGCCTTTACCGTTATGTCGGTGAGCTGACGGTTCAGTGTCTCAATCTTCTTTTCTAGAACTGCGGTCTTGTCTTTTGCCTCGCCTAGTAGCTTTTCGGCTTGTTCCGTCTTTTGCTCGGCAAGCATCTGGCGGGCTTCTGCCTTGCTTTTCTCTTCGGTGAGCGAGGCGTTTCTGTCGTTGACTTCTGCTATATCCCGGGTCAATTTTGTCACTTCGCCGTCAAGCGTTGAGGCTTTCTTTCCCCATATAAGCCATCCGGCGACTGTGCCGATGACCAGTCCTACAATTAATAATAATATATCCATAACTTCTTTACGGTACAAAGTTACACTTTTTAATATAAACTGCAAAACAGACTCTGCTTACAATAATAATTATATTGTGGTCCTTTTGCAGTAATTTTGCAACCGTTATGAGAGTAGCAAAGGATAACTACACGTTTCTCACCAAGGCACCGGTTCATCAGGTAGTGCTTCGAATGGCCATACCTACTATTGTAAGTATGCTCGTTACGAGCCTTTACAGCATGGCCGACACTTATTTTGTAGGGCAAATCAATACGCAGTGTACTGCGGCAGTGGGCATATCGTTCTCTGTCATGTCCGTCATTCAGGCTCTTGGATTCTTCTTTGGGCACGGTTCGGGCAATTATATATCGCGCCGTCTCGGTGCACGTGACACCCACAACGCCGGACGTATGGCGGCAACGGGATTTTTCTTGAGTGTCGCGGCTGGTGCATTGGTGGCTCTGTTTGGTCATCTTTTTCTTACGGATATAGTTCTTGCTCTTGGTTCTACAAAGACCATACAGCCTTACGCAGAACAGTATCTCGGAATCGTTTTGTTCGGTGCACCGTTCATGACAGGTTCGTTTACGATGAACAATCAGCTCCGTTTTCAGGGCAATGCCGCCTTGGCGATGGTTGGCATAGTTACGGGAGCACTTATGAACGTCGGTCTTGCTCCTCTTTTTATCTTTATTTTCGGAATGGGGATAAGTGGTGCAGCCACGGCGACAGTCATCAGTCAGATGTGCAGCTTTTGCATACTGTTTGCTATGACGCGGCGTGATGGCAACATACATATACGGTTCTGTAATTTCTCTCCGTCGCTTTCTTTTCTTAAAGAGATTGTCATGGGCGGTACTCCTTCGTTGTCCCGTCAAGGGCTCGGTTGCGTTTCTATAATCATGCTCAATGTGGCGGCCGGAGCTTTCGGCGATGCCGCCATTGCAGGAATGTCTATTGTTACCCGAATTTCCTATTTCATTGCTTCCATAATTATAGGTCTGGGACAAGGCTTCCAGCCGTTGTGCGGTTTCAGCTACGGTGCAGGTCTCTATGCAAGAGTGAAGGAAGGCTTTTTCTACTGTGTCAAAATCGGCACGGCGTTCCTTGCTTCTGTGTCTGTTGTGTGCTTCTTCTTTGCGGAGCAGATAGTCGAAGAGTTTCGTCGCGATGCAGCCGTTGTAGAAGTAGGTTCTGCGGCTTTTCGCTGGCAGATATGTACATATCCGCTTCTGGCGACACTGATGATGGCCAACATGATGCTCCAGACAATACGCAAACCTCTGCGGGCCAACATCATGGCAGCATCTCGCAGTGGATTGTTTTTCATACCTCTCATCTTGATACTACCTCGATTCTTGGGACTGGAAGGGGTGGAAATGTGCCAAGCTATAGCCGATGTCTGTGCTTTTGCGCTGTCGCTACCGATAGTGTACAGCGCGTTCAGGGACATGTCTAAGGCTGAAATGAGCAAAACGGACAATCAGAACAAAAAGGAAAAATAATAATATAATATGACAAGACTTTATTTGGTACGTCACGGTGAAACTGTTGACAATGCCGCACAGATACTGCAAGGTCAACGGCAAGGCGAACTTGACGCAGAGGGCATAGTCCAGGCCGAAGCAGTACGGGACAGGATGAAAGATGAAAAGATAGACTCGTTTGTGTCAAGTGATTTGAAACGTTCGTTTGATACGTGTAGCATTATTGCTGCGCCTCATCATAAAGAGGTCGTGACAACACCACTATTGCGTGAACGCGATTGGGGTGGTTTTACAGGAAAATACATTCCCGATCTGAAGGACAAGCCTTGGCCGGAAGACATCGAAAGTCTGGAACATCTGAAACGTCGGGCTGCCGATTTCCTCGACTTCATACGTGAGAACTACGCCGGACAGACTGTTCTGGCTGTTGGTCATGGCATTGTCAACAAGGCCATACAGAGTGTGTTCTTCAACAAGCCCATGAATGAAGTAGAGAAAATGAAGAACGCCGAAGTGCGGATTCTGAATTTGGAATAAGAGGCATTCTTATAGATTTCATCAATTAAAAGGGGCAGACCGACATGCGGCCTGCCCCCTTTCAGTTTTAATAAGTATTGTTTTTAAATGTTTTACAGCTAAGGAAACATGTTTTAACGTCGTCCTCCGAAGCGTCCTCCTCCCGACGGTCTGCTGCTGCCCGACGACTGTCGGCTCATCGATGCTCCGCTGTTGCGGCTTCCTCCAAACGAACTGCCACGACTGACGGACGGCTGTCTGTCGCTTGTCGACGGACGAGTGAATGTCTGTGACGGACGGCTGGTGGAAAATGAACTGCGGCGTGTTCCGAAATTGCTTTCTGTTGATTTGGTTGTCTCCGACTGTGTGGACTTACGGTTGAACGGCACACTGCTTGACGACGAACTGCCTCTGTTTCCACCGAATCTGATTGTACTTGACGGGCGTGTCGTCTGCGATGGTGTGAACGTGTTGCTCGGCTTGTTCTGTACAGCACTGTTGGGGCGCCGTCCGCCGAAGCTCGACGATGTAGAAGGCCGTGTCACCGTAGTGCGTGTGCTGCTCTGGCGGCTGCCGAAACTTTGATTGTTGTTGTCTTTGCGGTTGCCGAAAGTCTGTCTGTTGCCCCTTCCGTAGTCGCCTCGGTCAAATCCGTCGCGCATACCGAAGTGTTCGCGTCCTGGCCGTGGACCGTAGTCTCTGCCTTTATACCATGAGCGTCCTCCGTTGTGTCTCCAGCTGTGTCCTCCGCGATAGCTCACGAACACGCGCGGACGGTTGAAGAAGTAGTAGTCGCGGTGCGGATAGCGGGCGTACACTCTGAAGTGCCAGTAGCCGGCGTTCCAGTAGAGCGGACGGTAGAAGTAGAGCGCATCGCAGAATGCCCTGTACTGCCAGCTGAGCAGTATGTAGCTCAGATCGAGGTTGCGCTGCCGCCAGTATGCTCCGTATAGGTCGTCGTAGTTGTTGATGCCCATGAGGTAGTCGAGGTTTATCTCGTATGCCGCCTCATACTGGTCGTCGGTGAGGTTCAGCTCGTAAGCCATCTTATCGGTGAGGAACAAGGCTTGTTCGCGAGCCTGCTCATAGCTCATTGAGTTTGCCGTCACCGTCATGGTGAACAGTAAAGCTAAAATAGACAAGAACCTTTTCATAATCGTAAACTTTTAATTGTTTCTATTTTGTTTGATGGACAATCTTTTGTTCACGTTGCAAAGATAGTGACAATCTTTTCTCTCGGAAAGGGATTTTCCCTAAATGCCGGTGGGCGTTTCCCTACAATTGCTTTTCTTTACCTCAAATCGGTCATTAGAGAGTGGTATCATCATTACCAAGCCTAATGACCGATTCTGGTTTGTTTATTTCTGTATCTTCATAGCGAATCCTCCGCCGGGAGCAAGGTGCACTTTCAGCTGTTGACCCTTGCTTACGGCCATTGTTACCTTTTTATAGTCGCTACCTTTACGGTCGGCATTGACACCGTCGCGGAACAGTTCTGCTCGGGTCTGTCCGTCGAGGAACGACAGGTCTACGGTCATGTCGCGCGCTGTCCAGTCGGTTATTCCGCCTACGTACCATGTCTGTCCTTTGCGCCGTGCGGTGACGATGTATTCGCCCATCTTAGCGTCGAGCACACGGGTTTCGTCCCAGGACGTGGGTACCGAGGTGATGAAGTCGGTGCATTCGGTCTCGCGCAGATAGTTGCTCGGCGAGTCGCAGAGCATGTTAAGCGGCGAGTCGAACACCATGTACAGAGCCATCTGTCGGCAGCGTGTGCCCTGGCTCATGGGTTCGCTATTGCATGGATGGTAGTTTCCACGCGAAGCGTTATGCATTGCGCCCTGGGTGTAGTCCATCGGTCCGGCTATCTGTCGGGCGAACGGAATCATTACATCATATTTTATCTGGTCGAGCGTATCCGGACTCCATTTCATCTGTTCCAGTCCGTTCACACCTTCAAAGTTGAGCGCGTTGGGCCATGTGCGGTTCATTCCGGCTGGCTTATATGATCCGTGCAGGTCGAGAACGAGCTTGTACTTTGCACACATTGCTGCAGCGCGGTGCTCGAAGGCTGTAATCAGCTGGTCGTCGCGGTCCATGAAGTCGACCTTGAAACCCTTTACGCCCATCTGCGAATAGTGGCGGCAGACGTTCTCCATGTCGCGGTCGAAAGCCCAGTAGCCCGCCCAGAGGATGATGCCGACGTTCTTCTGCTTACCATAATCTATTATTTCCTTGAGGTCAATCTCTGGCACAACCTTCATGAGGTCAGCCTTACCCTTGACGG
>CALBJK010000007.1 GCA_937892695.1 uncultured Prevotella sp. | reverse complement strand
GTCTTCTGCTTGTTGAGCAGATTCATAACCACCCAGTTGGCACGCGCGAGCATCTTGTTCAGATTGTCAAACGTGTCGCTCAGCGGTCCTTCGTCGCCGTGATAGTCGAATGTTGCAAGCGTGTTGTACGACCGGGTACGTCCCCAAACTATGTCGCACGCTGCCCCTTGTTCCCAGAACAGCTCGCGTCCGAACAGACCTTCTTCGTCCAACAGGGCGTAGATGCCGTCTATTGCGCTTTCGGCCTGGTCGTCATTGACAAAGTAGTTATTGTTGGTAGAAATGCCTTCCGGCTGCGTATCAAGAAAATCGCTGCACGACGAAAGCAGCAGAGCCGAGCATGCCACCGCAAGAATATGTCTTGTTTTCATTGTTTCCTTATTTTCAACTGTTATTAATAAGTAAGTTTCACACCGAACGAGAACGTTCTCGAAACAGGATACTTCATAGCGTCCCATCCGCCCACTTCAGGGTCGATGCCGCTGTACGAAGTGATTGTGAACAGGTTTTCACCGCTGAAGTAGACCATCAGACGACTGTTGCGGCTCTTCAGATGCTGCCACTTACGAAGGATGTTGGTAAGGTCGTATGACACGGTGAAATTCTTCAGACGCAGATAAGAGGCATCCTCAAGATACCAGTCGGACGCTGTCGAGAAGTTGCCGTTGGGGTCGTTCTTCGACAAGCGTGGTATGTCAGAACCTTGGTTGGTCTCGCTCCAAGCATTGAGAATACGGCTGTCACGATTGAAGTTTCCTTCGACATCACTCAGTGTCATATATTTGGCCACATTCATAGCCTGTGCCCCTCCAACGCCCTGAAGCATGAAGTTGAACGAAAGGTCTTTCCATGTAGCACCGGCAGAGAGCGAGAAGGTGGTCTTAGGACCGGCATTGCCAAGATACTGGCGGTCAGAATCGCTGATTTTGCCGTCATTGTTGAAGTCTACAAACTTCAGGTCGCCGGCTTTTGCGTTGGGCTGTATGCGTTCTCCTTTATGAGTGTAGGCTGCGGCTTCCTCATCGCTTCTGAATATTCCGTCCGTCTTTATCAGATAATAAGAATTGATGGGTTCGCCTTGAGCGGTCTGGTAGACATAAAACAGATTGCGGAATTCGGTACCATCGGTCCATACACCAGAGTTGCCATTATCGTCTTTCACGCCTATATCCGACACCCAGTTCTTAAGCCACGAGAAGTTGCCGCTCACGAAGTAGGAGAAGTCCTTGCCGATACGGTCGTTCCAGTTGGCAGATAACTCCAAGCCTCGGTTGCGAATCTCGCCCTGGTTGACAAGCATCGGGCTTATACCCATAGTCGAAGGCCATCCCATCGACATGTTCTGGATAAGGTCGAAGGTGCGTTTCTCGAACCAGTCGAACTGCATGGCCAGACGGTCGTTGAACATGTTGAAGTCGAGTCCGAGGTCAAACTGCTCTGATGTCTCCCATTTAAGATTGGGGTTGAGAGCGGTGTTGTAGTAGACAAACTGGTTGAGCAGAGTATTGTTCTCCACTCCGTGCGGAGCCTGTTCCTGCCAGTTGCTGCTTCCGAGTGTCGGCACACGGTAGTTAAGGCCTACCGAACCGAGGTTGCCCACACGTCCCCACGATGCGCGTAGCTTCAACAGACTAACCGCCGAATTCTTCGGGAAGAATTTTTCCTTGGAAATCTTCCATGCACCTGTGAAAGCTGGGAAGTCGCCATAATTGCTGCTCTTGGGCAGACGGCTGGCATAGTCTCTGCGCCACGACGCTGTGAGAAAGTAGCGGTCGTCATACGAATAAGCCAGACGGGCAATGAGCGAGACGTTGGCATCGGGACCCGTAAGATAGTCGTTGGCCGAAACGGAACCTGCGTAAGCGAGATACTGCAGTGCGGGCACCTGGGCCGAGAAGGTCTTACCGTTAACGTCCAGACCGCGCGTTTCCGAGTGGTTGGCTGTAGTAGAGAACAGTGCTCCCACGGTGTGCCGTCCGAAAGTGTTGTCGTAGGTAAGGGTGTTCTCGGTCTTCCATGCATCGGCACGGAAGTTGCTTTCGCTCAGACTGTTGCCGTTGTCGGGCTTGCCTACTTCGTCGCGACGCGGCGAGAACTGTTTGTAGTTGTAGTTCTTCAGATTATACGTGAAGCGGCTCACGAACTTCAGACCCGGAACCACATTGCCTATCTCCAGGGAAGTAGTAGACCATGTGTCGCTAGTGCGGTCGTATATGTTCCTCGACTTCAGCGTGCTTATCGGGTTGACTGCATCGCCGTGAGCGTCGGCAAAGTTAGAACCGTACTTAGCGATATAAGCGGGGTCTTCGGTGGTAGTACCGCCGAAACCGCTCTCCGTGAACGGGCTGTACACCGTAGCACTGGCCGGCATGTAGATGGCCGACAGTATCGGGCCGGTATAGCCGTCATTGGAGGTGTCGGTGGTGCGCTGCTGGTTGTTCTTCCATGTGAAATCCTCGCTGATGCTCAACCATTTGTTCAGCTGATACTTGCCGTTATAGTGGAGCGACAGATTCTTGTTGAACGTGTTTACGAGAATGCCTTGGTCGTTGTCGTAGGCGAAGGACAGACGATTCTGGAAAGTGTCAGTGCCGCCGGTCAGCGACACGTTGTGACGCTGGTAGAAGCCCGTGCGGAACACTTCGTCCATCCAGTCGGTGCGTGTAGTGCCCACCCATGGGTTTTTCTCTACGTTCCAACCGTCGGGAAGCGACAACCCGGCATTTGCATACGACATCTTGCGCATCTCCACTTCCTGCTCAGCATTGAGCGGTGTGGGCAGATTCATGGCCGTGCGTATACCGAATGTGCCGTCGTAGGACAGCTGTGTCTGTCCCTTCTGAGCCTTCTTTGTAGTGACGAGCACAACGCCGCCCGAGCCGGAAGTAGCACCGTAGATGGCTGCCGAAGCAGCGTCCTTGAGCACAACAATCGACTCGATGTCGTTGAGCGATGCTATCGGCGCACCGGGAATGCCGTCGACCACCCACAGCACATTGTCGCCGTTCTGCGAACCCTGTCCGCGAATCACGATATTCGGGTTGGCCGTCGGGTCGCCGCCGTTAGATGTAATGGTTACACCCGGAAGTTGTCCCTGAAGCATACCCTCGGTAGAGGTGACTGGGCGCACTGCCAGTTCGTCGACATTGCTCACAACGCCAACAGCAGCCGAAAGGTCTTTCTTACGTGTGCCCGTACCATAACCGAGAGCGACCACTTCGTTTAACATGTGGCTGTCGTCTTCGAGCACTACGCTGATGTTGCGTCCCTGTGCGGTGACAGTTTTCGGTTTGTAGCCGAGATAGGTCACTTCGAGCCGCGCTCCGGGCTTCACCATTGCCGTGAAACGTCCGTCGGCATCGGTTATGGCAGCTACTTCGCCGCCTACCACCTTGACAGACGCGCCTACCACCGGCTCTCCGTTCGAGTCGGTGACAGTTCCGGAAACTGTGGTTTTGCCTTGCTGCTGGGCGAACGCGTCCGGTCTTGCGGTCATAGAGCCGTAAGAAGGAGCGGCAAGCCCTAAAAAGGAACAACATGCAGCGATACCGAGCACCTTGCACTTCCAACCTGAATACAAGTCGTTATTTACCATTGTAATTTATTGGTTTGTAATAAAAATATTTTCCGTCTTCAATGTCTGCGACAAATGTCCGTCTTGTCGTCGCCTGATGCAAAATTAGGCATTTTGTACATCAGAGGCAATAGCAACGGTTCTTGTTATAGTGTGGCAACAGCATTGTAACACAAAAGAAACATCTGTTTGTCAATTTGTAACTCGTGGGTCTATTAATTCATTCTAAGAGTTATACGAAGCACAAGATACAATGCATTTCATATTCCGTACACGTCATTCTGTCAAATTCATAATATGATAATGAAGTAAGAGGCTGTTCGATTCTGCCATTCAAATCATTTATGAAACAGTCTTTGGCATGCGTGTCTCCATCCGTTCAGACCGTATGCAAATGGTGACTGTAATTGTATTCCCTGTCAGAGATAAAAAACGGCATTGCCGCAATTGTCTGTTGGATTGTATGATGTATTCTCAATGTTCCTGCTATCGATTACAAAGTTAACAAATCGGAGAAAGAAAAGCAAGTTTTAATTAAAATAAACAACGAACCGTCAAATTTCGTAAACAGACGACCTTACAATGCACGGCAAAACAGCCCATTCACATTGAGTGAAGAGCTAAGTAACAGTTAAAAAATAACTTGGTACAAAAATGCTAAGCAGATTTGCACC
>CALBJK010000006.1 GCA_937892695.1 uncultured Prevotella sp. | reverse complement strand
AGGTGCAAATCTGCTTAGCATTTTTGTACCAAGTTATTTTTTAACTGTTACTAAATTGATAAGCCACGCAAGACCATCGGCAGAGAGCGTTTCACTTTCTGTACCAGACTCCGGAGTATATCTGCTGTCAATAAACGGCAAGGCGTATAAAATCGTAGTAGAAAAGTAGAAGTAAGGATTTTACTTCCTGCACAATTCCCAGAAGGCGACGGCCGAAGCGGCGGCAACATTGAGAGAGTCGACACTGTGCGACATGGGTATGCGCACGACATAGTCGGCCGACTCAATGGCTTCGCGAGACAGGCCGTCGCCTTCTGTACCCATGACGACGGCCAGACGAGGTTCGGCCTTCAGACGAGCATCGTCGAGCGAGACCGACTTTTCGGCAAGAGCCATAGCGGCGGTGCGGAAGCCCAACGTGCGTAGCTCGGAGTATGAACCGTCAGTCCACGTCCACGGAACAAGAAATACAGAACCCATAGACACCCGGATGGCACGACGGTTGAGAGGGTCGCACGATGTAGGAGTGAGCAAAACGGCATCGACACCCAATGCTGCGGCGGAACGGAAGATAGACCCGATATTGGTGGTGTCGACGACACCGTCGATCACGACGACGCGACGCGCCCCACTACATACTTCGGCGACGCTACGCCGGGGTTTGCGGCGCATGGCGCAAAGCACTCCTCGTGTCAGCGTGTATCCCGTAAGCGAAGCCAGAAGGCTGCGCTCGCCAGTATAGACGGGAATGTCGCCGCAACGGTCTATGATGTCGGAGGCATCGCCGCTGATATGGCGACGCTCACACAGCAAGGCCGTCGGTTCGTATCCGGCAGCCAAAGCAACACGTATCACTTTGGGGCTTTCGGCTATGAACAGCCCACGGTCGGCATCCTTACGGTTGCGGAGCTGAGCTTCGGTAAGAGAGCTGAACACTTCTACTCCCGGTGTTGTCAATGATGTTATCTCGATTACTGGCATAAGTTACATTATTTATTATGGAAACCGGAAAACAGTTTCTGCCTTCCCAAAGCAGAAGCTTCTACGCATGGTCGCGGACAGAACCGTACCGGTCGAAAGAGAATCTGCGCGACAAGACCACACACAAGAGAACGGAAAGAACCGTAGTACAAAACGACGCTACGACAAAAACCACTTGAGCGGCAGCTGCTGTAAGGACAGAGACTCCGCACAACATCATGCTCCACATCGCTACCGGACACACAGCCACTGCCATCACCGACATATCGGGGACGTAGGCCATGGCCGTCTTCTTCAAGGCCCGACACAACAGATAGCGCAGAGCCTCGGCCTTTGTAGCACCGTTGCCCGTCAAGTAATAATACATCTGACTGTGATTGCGCAGTCCGTCATAGTAGGCCGAAAGAGCCCTTGACTCGGCACGGACGGTCATACCGGCTATAAAGCCCGAAACCGGCACTATCACGCGCGGCCCTAACGGCAAGCCTGACACTACGACAAGCAAAAGCAGATAGGCCGTGACCACGGCAACGGCCACAAACATACCGACAAAGACAGGAACGAAAGAACGGTGCGAATCGATCTTTGCTTCGACAACAACTACGTAGGAAGAAGCCACGACCATCAGTAAAACGAACAAAACGCTCAGCACCACACTGTCCCACACGACAAGATAATAGAGGCACAGACCGGTGACAGACATGCCGACAACCATGCGGACTGCGGCAACGGCAACCTTACGGGCCATACCTGGACACAGAGCATACATTGCATAGACGGGGACGAGAAGCAACAAAGCTCCGAAAACAAGTCCCCAAAACGTTATTTCCATTTATTGTTCTTTTATATCCACAGACTGTTCTTTAAGAGAACAAAGACTGGAGTTCTTTTCATTAAAACCAAATACCTGGCCGTCAATGTCAATCTTGTCCATATCCCACTCTGCCGCATCAGACGAGGCTACGAGAACCGATGAGCCGTCCGAGGCTACCCGACACAGCCATTCGGCAATGGCCGGTGAAGAGGCTTCGTCCTGACACATAAAGGGTTCGTCGATTACAACTATAGGCTTATGGAGAAGACCTGCGACAGACATCATAACCCTACGCAACTGGCCTACAGACAAGTCGGAGACAGCTTTATCGTAAAGTTCTCTGTCTAGCAGAAGAACATCCCATTCGTCCATAAGAAGTCGTTTGGAATATTCGACACCTTCATTCACACGTAAGAGGAACAATGTCTTGACAAAATCGGACACCTGCCGACAAAGTGGAAATTCCATGTTCTGAGGAATGTAGGACATAAAACGGCGGAACAGACGGACATCAGACGGCAACAACGGTTCGCCGTCTATCGAGACGAAACCTTCGGCCAAAGGTTGCAGACCGACAAAAGCCCGCATGAGAGATGTCTTTCCGAGTCCGTGAGGTACACAGAAAGCCCTGGCTTCACCGTTGTTCACCATGAAAGACAACCCCATGAAGAGCACACGGTCGCCATATTTGATACTGCCGTCCTTAATCTCTATCATGACAAACCAGAAAATTAGAGGATTAAGCTTTCTCAGGACGGGAAAAATCCTTGTACCACTCGTAAAACCTCTTCATGCCTTCGTCTATACTTACGTGCGGACGATAGCCGAAATCGCGGCTTATGCGTGTCGTGTCAGCGTATGTACAATGGACATCGCCGGGCTGCATGCCAGTCATCTCCTCGACAGCCTGCCTTCCTGTAACCCTTTCGATAGCAGAGATGAAGTCGAGAAGCTGCACCGGCGACGAATGGCCGATATTATAGACGCGATGAGGTACTGCGTCGTCGGAAGGATGGGTCAGAACGCTCATCATACCGTCTACGATGTCATCGATATAAGTGAAGTCGCGGCTGAGATGACCGTTGTTGAACACCCGTATCTTCTTGCCTTCGATGATGGATTTCATAAAGAGGAATGGAGCCATATCGGGCCGTCCCCACGGACCATAAACCGTGAAGAACCGTAGGCCAGTAGCCGGAATCTTATACAGACGACTGTAGGCGTAGGCCATAAGCTCGTCGCTCTTCTTCGTGGCGGCATAAAGGCTGACTGGCTTATCGGTGGGCATGGTCTCAGAGAAAGGTACATTGGTATTGTCGCCATACACACTACTCGACGATGCGTAAAGGAAATGCCTAACCGGATGATGGCGGCAGTTTTCAAGAAGGTTAAGAAAGCCGACAACGTTTGACTGGACGTAGGCGTATGGATTTTCAATGGAATATCTTACGCCAGGTTGACCGGCCAGATTTATAACACAGTCGAAATGCTCCTGACCGAAAAGCGATGCCATGCCGTCACTGTCGGTTATGTCAAGACGCAGGAAACGGAAACGGGCAAAAGACCGGCTCTGAACAGGACAGCCATCTGACACGTCCTCGCTGTCTATGCCCAAGTCGGCAAGACGCGCAAACTTGATGCCGATGTCGTAGTAGGTATTGATGTTGTCAATCCCCACAACGTCATGTTGTTCTGAAACAAGTCTTTTTATAATGGCGTGGCCGATAAAACCAGCCGCACCAGTAACTAATATTCTCATTGCATTCTGTATTATCTATTCCGTCGCACACCCTGAAAGATGTACGTTGGATATATTTTCTTTAATTAGTAAAAAGTATTCCACATTACCGTCTGCGCCTCTGTCAGAGCCGTCGTCTCGCCTTACTTGGCTTGCTTTTCTGCACGATGGCCGATACACAGATTGCGGATATAAGCCACAAGGCCGAACGACTGTCCAACAATGAGGACAGGATCGAGCCTGATTATGCCATAACTGACTATCGTGAGAGAACCGACGAGGCTTATCACCCAGAAACCGGCCGGAAGAACAGACAAATGGCGACGATAAGAATAAAACCACTGATAGACGAACCGTAGCGTGAAGACAACCTGCCCGACCGAACCTAACAACAACAGCCACAGGGGTACGTCTTCGTTGCGGAAGAACATGTCGGCCACGACTCTGGCTTCGCTCAACATAAAACCTAAAGCCACTACCGGAGTAAGCGCAAGGACGATACGGAATGGCAACAACATCTTATTCCACAATCCCTTCAGACGCAGATTCCAAAGATAGACGTAATAGGAGATGAACTGGCCGAGGACGATTGAGAAATCGCTCCGAAGCCACCCATAAAGGCAGAGCAGATATGACCCGGCAATGCTCAACACCCAAAAGACAGTGGGTGAAAGTACGCGACGGGCACGCTCCGACATAATCCATTGGACGAGGATACGAGCTGAAAAGAATATTTGAGCAGTAAACCCTATCGCCATCACGGCGGCTGTAGCGACACTCATCAGTCCGGAATATTTATATCGTTGTCGCCAATCTCATAATTGATGTACCGCTTCTTCATCCACCGGTAAGCGAAACAATCGATGAAAGGGGAAACAAGACGGTTCCATAGATGATACTTGGAGACTCCTGCGACACGAGGAAAATGACGGACTGGAATCTGCAATACTCTGGCATTCTGTAACAGGAACAATGCCGGAAGGAAACGGTGCATTCCGGTAAAGAAAGGCACACGTTTGGCATTGGCTGTACGCATCACCTTAAGAGGACAGCCTGTATCGGCTACTCCGTCGTGAGTCATCATGCGGCGGAAGCCGTTTGCTATCTTCGACTGCAACTTCTTGAACAACGAATCCTTACGGTTGGCACGTATGCCCATGACAAGCTCATACTCAGAACGATGGGCCAAAAGCAGATTGAAATCTGCAGGTCGGCATCAATATAGCCTACGTATTGAGACTCGGCGACATCTATTCCAGCCTTCATTGCGGCACTCAGTCCGCTATTGCGCTCCAGGGAAATAAAGAAAAAGTCGGGATGACGGCTGCACACACTCTCAATCTTACTCAGACTGCTGTCACGAGAACCGTCGTTAACAAAAAGTACGCAGGAGCGACAAATAGCTGTAGGCAAAAAAGTCGACAGGCGTTCTTCGAGCGAAGCAATGTTGTCTTCTTCATTGTAGACAGGTACCACGATTGTAAAATCGTAATTGCTCGTCTTGTTCATATTATCTTATTTTCTTTTGTTTATCATCTTATGACGCACAACCGGCCACAACGTTCGGCTGTACGATTGGGAAATTTGGATATGTTAGCTGTATCGGTTATCAAGACAAAATCCTTGCCATGAACGTTACGACTGACACTGTCGGCATCGACAAGACTCATCCGCTTGCCTAGATAAACGTCCATGTCGGCTGCTTCGGAAATATTCTTGTCGACGAGAACACTATGTCCGGACTGCGCTGCCAGCTTGCACACGTCGCCGTAACCGAGATAAGGATTAAGACCGCCCACAAACCAGCCACACAAAAAGACTGTCAAGGCCAGACCACCACCCATAAAAAAGACAGCACTGCCAACGTCACGACGACGGTAAAGGGCTGAAAGAACAGCTATGCCTGTAAGACAAAGCAACGAGGATGCTGCATAAAGCAGAACAGGACTGAAATTACCAAGCAACTGATAATCTGACATAAACCAGACAGCTATGGGTGAAACTGCAAATATCACAGACGGAACAGCCACCGAAAGCCGAACCCACTTGTTATCATTGAATGCGGACAGGTTAGAGACCGCGTAATAGACAAGGAACGGATAGGCCGGAATCATGTAGACATCGAGTTTTGAACTTACGCACGACAATACGACAAACGTCGTAACGGCAATGCTCAGAAACAAACGCTGCACGTCGCTCTTGACTGTACGCTCGCACACCGCAACCACTGTAACACCTACAAGAAGGAAAGCCCAAGGTTGCATGCAATACCACAGTGATACTGCATAATGCCAGAAAGGACGTTGATGGTGGAATGCCGAGACAGCACGGTCGACGGTCTGATGAAAAAGCAGATTGTTAAGATAGTCGTGCCCTCCTTCGAAATAGACTGCTGCGAACCATACTCCACTAAGCAACAAGAGAACAGCCCATGTCTTCAGTCCGAAACACTTGCACAACATTTTAGGTCTTCTGACAGACAAAAGGAATACGGCCACACCTGCCATCGGGATAATCAGGCCGAGTGGTCCTTTGGTGAAAAGGGCAAGAAACAAGTAAATGGGGAATAACCATGTGTCACGTCCGCTAAAACGCCGAGATGTGTACATGTTCCAAAAGGACTTGACGGCAAGCACGATGAACATGCACATAAGCATATCCATTCTTACCACAATTGCTGTGCCGAGGAACAATCCGCAACTGAGAAGCATCACCGTTGACAGTTCTTTTATAGAATCAGAGTTGTACCCTTTGCCTACCATCGAATTCATGACTCCTGCAATGACAAGAGCCGGAACAAGAGAAAACATGGAAAGAACCACCATAGGATAGCATCCAAAAATCAGACGGCACGCCATAACTATCCAAAGATAAAGAGGTGGCTTGTCGGCGTAGGGCACACCTTGGTGGGAGAACGTGAAAAACGTTCCGTTGCGTAACGCCTCGTCGGCTATGCTCAGATAGCGCAATTCGTTGTCGGGGGTGTAGTCCCTAAATATCATTATCGGCAGCAAAGCAATAATTGCCACCAAAAAGATCCACGTGCTTCGTTTCATGCTTACTACTTATTGCTGGGACAAAGTTACTAAAAGTAACCCACATAAACCCAGCATTAACAAAAAAAAGCGTGTCCGCAAGGACACACTTTTTATAAATTATAAAGTAAAAGACTCGACTCCTTATTTAGAAAAAGAGATAACGATTGTCTACTACCTTAGCCTTTACATAAAGCTCATTCATGAAATTGCCTGCAGCCTGCAGTTCCTTCTGACGAATCTGCTGCATCATTGCATTGGCATCGAACTTGCCGGGGCGATTCTTCTTATTCACTACCTGGAACACATAAACGCCGGCATTACCCTTTACCGGATGTGCAGAGAAATGGCCCTTGGCTGTAGCTGCAACAGCGCCGCTGATTGCTGGCTCGCTTGCGCCTGTAGCAGGAATGAAGGTAGGAGCAGCAAATGTAATCTGGTTGACCGTAGAGACAGCAGCACCTTTACTCTTTGCCGCAGCAATGTTCTTCACGCCATTAGCCTTGGCAAGAAGCATTTCGGCTTTCTTGTCTTTCAAGACTTCAGCCTTTACAAGTTCTTTCACCTGAGGATCGTCAAGCGAACGGTAGCCTTTCGGATTGATTCGTTCGAGAACGACAAGAAGCAAATGGTCGTTGTCGCCACACTCGTAAAGAGGAGAAACGTCTCCATCCTTGGCTTCGAAGAGCCATTTCAGTGCATCACGCGTACCACGTATGCCTGCAACATTGTGTTCGGCAGTAGTTATGTCCTTACGCTCCTGCACAGTGTAGCCGCTCTTCTTTGCATTCTTGACAATGTCGGCTGATGTCTGGTTCGCGCTAACAAATGCGCTGAACTTATTGTAAGCAGCCGAATAGGTGTCTCGTGAGAAGTCAACAGAATGCTTAATGACAGCTGCGACATATTTGTTCACCATTGCCTTGCGGTCTACGACCTGAACAATAAGATTGCCCTGAGTGAGCGTGATGTTCTTGATTTCGTTAACAGGCATGGTGTTCAAACTCGTAATATAGTTCTTAGTGTCTTTGTCCATTGAAGGAGCAGACTGATACTGACGGGTCGTCATCCAAGTCTTTTCTCCGGTCTGTCCGTATTTCTTGGCAATAACCTCGAAGTCGGCACCTGCCTTCAATGCCGTATACACAGAATCGGCACGTCTGTGTGCATCGGCAGCATCAGTACCGCCGATTTGAATCTGTCTGAACTGTATTGAGTCAGGAAGCTGCTGTTTGGAGATAAGCTTTACAATGTTAAGGGTGTTGTCTTGCTTGTTATCAATAACCTTGCTGGTGCTTCCGACTGCCATGGAATCAAGGCGGGCAGCGATGTCGTAAGGAAAAGCATCCTTTGTCACTGGCACACCTAAATAGGGAACCTGCGAAACGCTCTTCCGTACTACTGCGTCTGGATCGGCAGAGGCAGCCAAATCTTTGGCATAGCCTGCAAACTGCTTCTGCAATGCTGCACGGTCTTTAGCAGAAGGGGATACCTTAACATCGACAAATTTTATGTCGCGACTCTCTACATACTGTTTGAAACGAGGTTTTAACTCATCATACTTAGCCTTGAGGTCTGAGTCGGAAATTTTAACCCTGTTGTCTGCAATACTAGAATAAGGGAATGCAGCGAGCTGAATCTGGCTCTCCTCATTCTGATCTTTAAAGGCCATCTTGGCTTCTACCTTATTAGATATCAAGCAGTGGGCGAACAGACTTTGGTACTTTTGAGCAAGAAGCTGCTGACGCAGACTCTTCTCGATGAATGTCCAGTATTTGTATATTGTCTCATACTGCTGCGCAACCTGTGGGTTCGTGTTTTTCTGCGACTTGTAATCCGCAAGGAACTTCTTAAGAGCATTTGCATCAAAGCGTCCTGTCTGCTGATTGACAAACGGTGTCTGCATGAGCATTGGATTAGTTCCCTGAGAAAGAACATTCTGCATTTCCTGGTCAGTCACGGTCAGACCAAGTTTTTTAGTCTCGTTTTCAATAAGTTTTGTCTGGACAAAAGTGTTCCAAACCATGTCCTTAACCCTATTGAGCTGTTCATCGTCAAGATTCTCCTGACCTTGCTGCATTTTGATTACTTCGGTGTATTCATCAACAAGTTTTTGAAAATCCTGCACGCTGATCTTCTCGCCAAACACCTCACCGACCTGCTGACGCTCATCGTTCTGGTGTGACTCGCAAGATCGGAATGCCTCTTCGGCAATGAATGCAAAAAGGCCTAATCCGATAATACAAATCAGGATTACACCTTTGCTTCTGATTTTTCCTAATGCTGCCATTACTTTTAATTTGTTTTATTTTGTTTTGTTTTTATTTTTACCGAAAAAGAGACGGTGGAGCACATCCTCCATAGTATAAAGACATTACGTCAAGCAGGTGTGCGCAACAACGCCTTTCCGCGAAATGCGTACAAAAATACTAAATTCTACCCAAACAAATGAATGTTTACCTTAAAAATTGGTTCAAGATACAACTTTTAGCTTTACAATCTCTATTTTCGTCATGGAACTCTTGACTATACGGAACTTGAATCGACCGACTGTTATTATTTCGTTCAGCTTAGGGAAACTCTGATATTTGTAAAGAATAAGTCCGCCAATAGTCATGTATTCGTCACTTTCGGGAAGATCTAGTCCGAACATTTCATTGATTTTACTAATCTCAAGTCGGGCGGAAAGCAGATATTCGCCATTGTCCAATTTCTTTGCGACATAATTAGAGCTGTCATGCTCGTCTTCTATATCGCCGAATATTTCCTCGACAATATCTTCCAACGAAACAATTCCGCTAGTTCCACCAAATTCATCTATCACCACACCAAGGCTCTTTTTCTGTTGCAGGAAGATTTTCATAAGCTTCTGGGCTGTCATTGTCTCAGGAACAAACGGCATAGAACAGATACAATCCTGCCATTTGTCTGGATGACGGAACATTTCAGAGCTATGGATGTAGCCTACGATGTGGTCGATGTCGTCGCGATAGACAATGATTTTTGAGTTGCCGCTTTCTATAAACTTATGCATAAGTTCGTCAATGTCGTCACTGTTCATATCGACAGCGTTGATTTCGGTCCGAGGAACCATGCAATCCCGCACCTTTGTGTCGGAAAACTCCAATGCATTCTGAAATATCTTGACTTCGTCTTTAATGTCGTTGGCACTTTCGGCATTTTCGATGCTCGATTGCACAAGGTAGTCGAGATCAACTTTGGAGAATCCTTCGTCGTCAGTTTCTTTTTGCATCTTTATACCTACCACACGCAACAGGACTTTTGACAAAAACGTAGAAAAACGGCTTATCGGCCATAATACTACATAAAAGAGAAAAGCCGGAGCAGACAGTACATTAAGCAGTCTGTTGGCATTGTTTTTAAACAGAACCTTTGGCAGAAATTCGCCTGTAAACAGAATTATTACTGTCGAAATAATAGTGTCAGCAGTGACTGTAAAGGCGGCATCCATGCCCGAGAATAAAGTATTGTCTATTAGTTTGGCAATGAGAATACCGTACATGACAAGCACAATATTGTTACCTACGAGCATCGTGCTGACAAAGCCATTCGGATGACGATAAAACACAGAAACAATCTTTTGAACTAATCCGTTTTTACCTTTATCCATTTCGGCTAACATTCGATTGCTCGACACGAAAGCTATTTCCATTCCGGAAAAGAATGCCGACAAAGCCATCGTTACAAGTATGCCGGAAATAAGAGGGATGTATGTTTCCAAAATATCTTATTTTTAACTTTAACCTTTTAATAAACCATAACAGTCCCGGCTAAAAGCTAAGAATCTCGTTTTGTACGAGCTTGGGGCTTAGCTTGAGGACGGACTGCAGCCTTTGCCGTATCAGCAGAAGCCGAAGCTGTATCGTCCTCACTGTCGAAGTCGCCCTTCACGAACGAGCCACGGCTGTTTGATACGTAATATTTAGTCATGCGTTCATCACTGCGGAAGTATGTCCCCCTCAATGTGCGCTCTGGTGTCACAAGCACAGAAGGGACAAAAGAATAAAGCTCATGCTGACTTTCGTCCCAAAACAACTGCTCACTGCTGAAACGTAGTCCGTCTTTTGTCAGTATGCGAACTCGTCCGCGCAACTCCCACAACCGTTTCTGATCGAAATAGTATCCGGTGTCACACTGAATGTAAGATTGGACATGAAAATTTTGGTCGAACTGTTCAAAGAACAATCCCTTCTCAAAAATCCATCTGGAAGGATTTCGTACCTGATTCACCTCCCATCGCTCGGTCACTATCCTGTATTTTATTACTCCCGAATCAGAAATCAGCGTATTTACTCCATACGTCACCATCGTCGAGACAGAGTCACGGTCGCGTACGGCAGGAGCTGTGTGTTCTTTCTGTCCTTCGCACGAAAGCAGCACCGCGAAACATGTCAAAAAGGAGAATTGTCTCAAATGGCTGACATCCATACTTTTTCTTAAAATCAAGAATTTGCAGTATAACACTTACTCAACCTTCCATTTTGCGAACCATCGCTCATTGAAAGTTATGCCGATGTTTATGCGAAAAGTATTTTCAGTTATGAACTGTTTTGAGGCTTGTCTCACCCACTGTGCCGAAATATTCAGCATCGACCGGTTATTTATCCTATTCATAATAGGTACGCCGAAGCCTGCGCTGACGCTATACTCCTTAGGACCGTCAATGCCGTTTATTTTCAAATAAGGCGTTGCGTAAGAAGCGCCTATTCTGTATCTGATTCTTCCAAAGAAGTTTCGGCCTGTCGCAGCTGGACAAAATTCACCGCCGACTGTCACCTTATGTCTGTCGTTATACATGTTGCCGGCCAAGAAATACGAAGGCGTATTGTTCACCATCTGGTAAGTCGGAGCCTTTATCTTGCTCCATGTCTGCAACGAATAGTCAGCTCCCACTTTCCATTTCGTTCCATGAGTATATGCCAGTCCGACAGCATACATATCCGGAAGTTCAAGACCGTTACTGATTTTGAAAACAGCCGAATCGGCCACCGAAGTCTGTGGATTTTTGGAAATGACAAGACACTCCGGGTCGGCCTTCAGATTATGGCCGAGCGAATAGGTGGCACCAATTGTCAGTTCATCTTTAGAGGCTATTTTGGCAGAATACTGCATACCGAAATCCACCTTGTAATTTTTCACCGACGCAGTATAATATTTCGACAGCGTATTTACATAATTGTCAGAATAGCTGTTTATGACAGAACGTTCATAGTCGCCCCAAAGGTATGATCCGTTGACTCCTATAGAAAAGCCTTTGAACGGACTCCAACCCAAGCCGAGATAAATTTGATGTAAGCCGCCTGTACCCGAATAAGTATTTACGTATGAAATCACGCTACCGCCTGTCGCGCTTCCTATATTGGCACTATTCGAATAAGAATAGCCAATATTCGTAAACGGAAGAAGACCGAAGCTAACACCAAAACGCTTTGCCAACCGGAACGATGCCACCACATATTCGAAACTGGCATTGTTAGCATTTATCTTCGTTCCTTTTTCCTCAAAGTTGGTTATCTGTCCGGAAATGCCGGCATCAAAAATCATACTTAGAGAATCTACATAAGCATACGATGCAGGATTGAGAAAATTCACTTGATTTGATTCGTGGAAGGCTACACCCAGACCGTTCATGCCCCGGTTGAAGCCGCTGGTCTGGTCGCTCAGTACTCCCAGTCCATACTGGCTGTAGGGCGAATTTGTTCCGCTTTGGGCAAATGAAGCCAACGAAAGGACGCTCACAAAGGAAGCGACAAGTATCTTTTTCATTCCAAATAGTTTCCTTAAATATATTAAATGCAGAAAACAGAAAATGTCATGACAATCTGTTTTTTCACATCCAAATGAATAATTGGTTGCAAAATTATCGAAAAAAAACGAAAGAAAGGCACGGAAGTGAGAAATTAAAGTTATTTTTGCATCGTGAAACGTTTTAAGAGCTTTTCAAGATATGCAGTTCTGATTATTTTTTTGTTATTAACAAATAATCTTTCAGCACAAACAGCTTACACTGGAACTGACGTCATGAACGTAGATTCGGTGGAGATAAGTCTGCTCACATGCGACCCCAGGCAAAACGTTTATAGTCTATACGGACACACGGCTATCAGAATAAACAATCATGCATCAACACCAGGAGAGAGCTATGACATAGCAGTCAATTACGGAATGTTTTCTTTCGAGAAACCGTTCTTTATCCTACGTTTTGTCTTCGGGCTGACCGACTATGAAATGGATATAGAAGACTTCATGTCTTTCAAGGAACATTACTCGGCATTCGGTTGCGGAGTACGTCAGCAGACCCTCAACTTAACAGCTGACGAGAAACGCGCGATAATAAAAGCAATAGCGGTGAATGCGCAACCCGAAAACAAGGTCTACCGCTACAATTATTTTTATGACAACTGCACGACCCGGGCACGCGACATTCTCGTAAACAGTATAAACGGAAAGGTCGTTTATGGGAAAATGAACGGCAGCGAAAGTCATCCGTCTTACAGACAGATGATACACGCACACAATGGCCAGCACCCTTGGGCGCGTTTCGGCAACGACATGCTATTAGGTGTTCAAGCAGACAGACCTACAGACGCACGTCAGCAACAGTTTCTGCCAGACAATTTACGACAAGCCTTTGACAATGCCATAATCGTTGAAAAAAACGGGACTAAACGTCAGTTGGTAAAACGGTCGTCATGGATTTTACCTCATGTAGAACATCCCGTTGAGAGTGAGTTTCCGTTCACCCCAACACAGTGTGCGGCAATGCTCGCAACAATCGTAGTGGCCATTACTGCTATGGAATGGTTCAAGAAGAATAACTACTGGATAATAGACACTATCTTATTGGCAGTCACAGGAATATGTGGTCTGCTACTTTTAGCAATGGTTTTCTCCTACCACCCGACTGTGAAACTCAACTTCCAGATACTTCTGCTTAATCCGCTGTCACTGATTCTGCTCTATCCTACTATAAAACGTCTCCGTAGACGACAGCTGTACTGGTGGGTGCCGACATACACTTTACTCATAATAGCATTCTTTATTTGCGGATTTTTCCAAGATTATGCTGAAGGAATGAACATTGTGGCATTATGTTTGCTATTAAGATATCTATCAAAAACAATTCAATTGGTGCGCAATAAGAAATGAACAAGTATCTGCCTTTAATTATAGTACTTGCTGTTCTGTCACGAGCAGAAGTCGAGGCTCAATCATTACGTCCAGCCCCTAGACTGGTCGTCAATGTCGCTATTGACCAGCTACGCACCGACTACATAGAACATTTTGCGCCTCTATATTCGACCGACGGCTTCAAGAAACTTCTATCCCAAGGCTGTGTCTACGATGCTGCAAGCTATCCTTTCTCGCCAGTCGACAGGGCCTCTGCCATAGCTTCAATAGCTACCGGAACAACTCCAGAATATAACAACATCGTAGGAACACAATGGCTCGACCGCGCCACTCTACGTCCGGTTTCTTGTACTGACGACGAACAATACGGCTCGTCTCCACAGAAGCTTGCCACATCCACTATCAGCGACGAACTGAAATTGGCGACCAAGGGTTCGGCTATTATATATGGTGTCGCGCTCGACAGGGATGCTGCAGTCATGTCTGCCGGTCATGCAGCTGATGGTGCGTTCTGGGTAAGCGAAAAGAATAAGCGCTGGACAACTTCAGCCTATTATTCTAAGGATGCCCAAAACTTCATAAAAGCCTATAACAGCACCGAAAAATACAAAGCTGACAACGACGCAGTGGCTAAACTGTCAATGGAATGCATAGACGAACTGTCGATGGGACGCGACGACGTTACCGACATGCTTTCCATCACAATGTCTGCCAAGGTAAAAGACGAGGCCAACTGGCAGTCGGACATGGAAATCGAGTATATGAAACTCGACAAGACCCTTGCCCGACTAATAAAAAGCATTGAGGATAAAGTAGGCAAAGACCGGGTCTTGTTTGTGTTCACAAGTACCGGCTACACTGAAGAAGGCCCCATTGATTACAAACGCTACCGCATACCGACAGGCACATTCTACATCAACCGCACAGCCAACTTGCTCAACATGTATCTCGGGGCCATTTTCGGACAAGGACAGTACATCGAGACATGCTATCACAACCAGCTTTACATCAACCGCAAGCTTATCGAGCAGAAACGTGTCAGTTTCAAAGACATAGTATCGCGTTCAAAAGAACTTCTAACAATGTCGGCTGGTGTAAGATCGGTCAATGTGAGTCCTTACAACCCGTCTGTCAGCGGCGATCTTATAATTGAAGTACAGCCGGGATGGCAGCTTCTCAACGAAGACAATCAAGAAAACTACATATCACGCGCAGCCTTTGTTCCTTTCCCTATCATTATTTATGGAGCAGGAACAAAGCCTCAGCACATTACCACACCGGTTACCGTCGACCGCATCGCCCCGACCATAGCCAAAGCCATTCGCATCAGAGCACCCAACGCATGTTCTGTCGCACCGTTACAGTAAGTCGTCATTGAGGATTTCTGTCATTACGACAAGCCCATCGACCGATACTGGCGGCAACAAAGCTTTACACATACAACGAAACCACCTCTATAAAAGGGATGGTAAGAATACAAACAGAATAAAAGATAAAAAGATAAGACAATGAATTTCAATAAATTCTTACAGTCCTTGTTCGGCAATAAGTCAACACGGGATATGAAACTCATACAGCCGCTTGTAGAAAAAGTAAAGGCAGCATACCCGGAAATAAAGAAACTGAGCAACGACGAACTTCGCGCAAAGACTAAAGAGATACAGAAATACGTACAGGAGTCAGCAAAAGACCAAAAGGCAAAGATAGCCGAGCTTAAAGCCTCAATCGAAGAAACTCCTATAGACGAGCGTGAAGCCATATTCAACCAGATAGACAAGCTTGAGAAAGAGGCTCTCG
>CALBJK010000005.1 GCA_937892695.1 uncultured Prevotella sp. | reverse complement strand
GAAACAAAACTCGTGAAACAGCTTATGCCAGATGTTTCAAAATATCGTCCTACAGTCAAGTTCGGGCTGCAACTCGCAGCATTGGCTCTTTCAGTAACAATGCTGGCAAGACCGCAATTCGGCTCGAAAATCTCTAAAGAAAACAGACAAGGTATAGAAACGATGATCGCGCTCGACATAAGCAATTCTATGAGAGCAGAAGACGTTGTACCATCGAGGCTGGAAAAGAGCAAAATGCTCGTAGAAAGTCTCGTCGACAATTTTACCAACGACAAGATAGGACTTGTCGTATTTGCCGGTGAAGCTTTCGTACAGCTACCGATAACAAGTGACTATGTTTCTGCAAAAATGTTTTTGCAAAATATAGACCCTTCACTCATTACAACTCAAGGAACAGATATCGGAAGAGCTATAACTCTGTCAATAAACAGTTTCGACAAACAGTCGCAAGTAGGAAAAGCCATCATTGTTATAACTGACGGTGAAGACCATGAAGGCGGAGCATTAGAGGCAGCGAAAGAGGCAAGGAAAAAAGGTATAAACGTCTTTATTCTCGGCGTGGGCGACCCCAAAGGCTGCCCTATCCCTGACGGACGAGGCAATTACATGCAGGATGGTAGCGGCAACACAGTAATGTCGGCACTAAACGAGCAAATGTGTAAAGAAATAGCACAAGCTGGTAACGGGACTTATATACACGTTGACAATACGAGCGAAGCTCAAGAACAGCTTAACAGCGAATTGTCCAAATTACAGAGAGGTGAGACCGAAAGTCTTATCTACAGCGAGTATGACGAACAGTTCCAAGCCGTTGGAATCATAATCCTGCTACTGCTCATCATCGAAATATGTGTAATAGAGTCGAAGAACCCGTTGCTCAAAAGAGTAAATTTATTTAATAGAAAGTAATTGCGATGAAAAGATTCTTCATATTTTGCTTCTTATCGACCTTGCCGATTTACGTTATGGCTCAAAAAGACAGACAGTACATACGCTCAGGGAACCGGCTCTACCGTCAGCAGAACTATGCAAAAGCAGAAGCCGAATACAGAAAGTCGCTGGGTGTCAACCCTAACAACTCACAGGCGATGTACAATCTGGGATGTGCACTGATGATGCAAAAAAAAGATTCAGCGGCAATAATACAATATGAAAAAGCCGGTCGTGCCGAAAACAGCCCCAAAAGAAAGGCAAATGTGTATCACAATATCGGCGTAGTATGCCAAAGCCATCAGATGTATGCCGAAGCAATCAAGGCATACGAAGAAAGTCTGAGAAACAACCCAGCGGACAACGAGACCCGGTACAATCTGGCACTATGTAAAAAACTGCTCAAACAGCAACCAAAAAATAACAACCAAAACAAGAATAAAGACAAGAACAAGGATAACAATAGCAAAAACAAGAACAAGCAAGAGAAACAGAAACAGAGGAAAAACTCTCCTCAGAAAAGCAAGAAGCAAATGAGTAAAGACAATGCCGAACAGCTGCTCAATGCAGCCATGCAAGAAGAGCAAGCCACAAGACAACGTATGAAGAGAGACGAAACGCATCATTCACGTCAAAGACGGCTTCAGAAAAACTGGTAATCTACGTGAGGACGGCTTTCATTAAAATGAAAAGTTTATGATCAAGACATTACAAATACTACTCATAATATTCTTTTATGCGCAAACCGTAAATGCACAGAGAATTCTTGTATCAGCACCATCTCATGTTGCAGCCGGCGAGAATTTCCGAATATCATATACGATTAACACACAGAACGTATCCAACTTCAGAGCTGGAAACATCCCAGCGGGATTAGAAGTAATTGCCGGCCCGTATACATCACAGCAGTCAAGCTATCAAATTATCAACGGACACACAAGCGGTTCGTCTTCTATAACTTACACGTACACCATCTATGCTGACAAAAACGGAAGCTACAACATATCACCGGCACGTGCACATGTCAACGGCAAAAACATCACATCCAAAGCAATACATATAAAAGTATCTGGAACAGCACGAAACAACGGAGGCGCACCGAGGATGCACACCGATGAAAAGCCACAGATGCGTGCCGCCGGATCAAATATTTCAGGAAAAGACCTCTTCGTCAAGGTCAGTGCAAACAAGCGAGAAGTGCATGAGCAGGAACCAATACTGTTGACATACAAAGTGTACACACTGGTCGATTTGACATCTCTTGAAGGAAAAATGCCCGACCTTACAGGATTTCATACTCAAGAAATAAAACTTCCACAGCAAAAGAGCTTCCATATAGAGAAATTCAATGGAAGAAACTATCGTTGTGTCACATGGAGCCAGTACGTAATGTACCCACAGATGACCGGAAAAATGAGGATTCCAAGTATTACGTTCAAGGGGATTGTAGTACAGCAAAACCGCTCTGTAGACCCATTTGAAGCGTTCTTTAATGGAGGTTCTGGATATGTGGAGGTGAAACGCAACATCACAGCTCCCGGACTGGACATCGTGGTAGACCCATTACCTAAAAAGCCTGCAGGTTTTTCTGGCGGCGTAGGCAAATTCAACATTACAGCCCAAGCCAACCATTTACATGTGAAAGCCGGTGACCCTGTCACGATACGAGTTGTAGTAAGCGGAGTCGGAAACTTAAAGCTTATGAAACAACCCGTCGTTGTTTTTCCTAAAGACTTTGACAAGTATGATCCGAAAATCACAGACAAGACAAAACTTACGACAAACGGGATTGAAGGAAATATGATCTACGACTATTTGGCAGTTCCCCGTAACCAAGGAAAATATACAATTCCTGCTGTCGTATTGACGTATTTTGATACAAGTTCAAATTCATATAAAACAATAAAGACACAACCAATAATATTAAATGTTGCAAAAGGAGACGGAAAGACGAATGAATCGGCTGACTTTTCTGAAAAAGACCAAGACATACATCCGCTGAAAAAAGGCGACACAGAAGTGAGAGAAAACGGCAAATTCATGTTCGGCTCTTTAGAATATTGGATTATGCTTTTGCTGCCTCTAATCGTATTCGGTATTCTCGTAATTATCTTCAGACAAAAAGCCATCGAAAACGCAGATGTAGTAAAACTGAAAGGCAAACATGCCAACAAGATTGCGACAAAGAGGCTGAAGAAAGCATACGACCTGATGCTTAAAGGCAAGCAAGACAACTTTTACGATGAAGTGTTGAGGGCACTTTGGGGATATGTAAGCGACAAACTTAATATTCCAGTAGAATCATTGTCAAAAGAAAACATTTCTGAAGAGTTGACAAAACGTGACATAACGGATAACACGATAAATACATTCATCAGTGCGCTCGACGAATGTGAATTCGAACGTTATGCACCCGGAGATGTTGCAGGAAACATGAACAAGACATACTCGTCCGCAATGACAGCCATTATGGATATAGAAAATTCGCTTAAATCATTAAAGACAAATAGCAAAGGCCGCACTATGGCAATACTTCTTTTGATGATAGCATTGCCGTTGGTCTCCAATGCTGCAACCAAAAACGATGCGGACAAAGAATACGCAAAGGGAAACTACCAGCAGGCAATAACAGATTACCAAAGCATATTAAAGAAAGGAGTGAGTCCTGACATTTACTATAATCTTGGAAATGCCTACTACCGGACAGGCAATATCACGCAATCAATAATTGCCTACGAAAGGGCATTGAAATTATCACCAGGTGATAATGACATACGGTTCAACTTGCAGTTTGTAAGCAACAAGACCATAGACAAGATAACACCTCAAAATGATATGTTTTTTGTTACATGGTATCGTTCGCTCGTGAATATTACAAGCGTGGATGGTTGGGGCATCACGGCGATAGCCAGTTTTGTGATAGCTCTGCTTTCCCTTTTGTTGTTCCTTTTTACAGCAAAAGTTTCTGTACGTAAATGCGGATTTTACGGTGCTATCATCATGTTCGTACTTTTCGTCGTATCAAATATCTTCGCATACGAGCAAAAAATGCAATTCGAGGACAACAGCTATGCAATAGTTATAAGTCCAGCAGTCGGAGTGAAAGCAACACCAGCAGACAACGGCAATGAATCTTTCATTATACATGAAGGAACAAAAGTGCATATCACAGACAGAGGAATGAAAGGCTGGATTGGCATAGAACTGGCTGACGGCAGAGAAGGATGGATTAAGACATCAACAACAGAAGAAATTTAGGAAAGGCATAATTGATGGATATTCAGAACCTTTTGGAGTTTGATAGAGATTTGCTGCTGTCGCTTAACGGCTGTAACTCTCTGACCTTTGATAATTTGATGATGACACTCACTTCTGGTGTTACATGGATTCCGTTGTATTTATCTCTATTGTTCCTGATTATAAAAAACAATGAGAATATAAGACAGATATTTTTGATTATAACTTGTTCCGTATTATGCATCGCCTTATCTGACATTGTTGCCGATTTGGTTGCAAAGCCCTACTTTGAAAGATGGCGACCAAGCAATGATCCGATTTTAAAATACACAGTAAATGTCGTCAACAATATTCGTGGCGGAGACTATGGATTTTTCTCTGCACATGCTTCAAACACATTTTCTATCGCGATATTCTTTTGTCTTTTGGTCAGAAGTAAATTATTAAGCTGTTCAATGATATTGTGGTCTTTGATAAATTGTTACACGCGCATTTATCTGGGGTTACACTATCCTGGCGACATACTTGTAGGACTGCTGTGGGGAGCTTTAGTCGGAAGTGCGGTGTATTATCTGTACTACCGCATTGAAAGGCGTATTTCTTCAAAAGCACAATACGTGTCAACACAATACACCTCGTCGGGATACGACCATAACGACGTTGACATCTGTATTGCCGTATTATGTTTGACATTGGTTTATGCAATAATAAGATCTACTATAATTTTCCAATAATGAGCACTATTGATACTAAGCAAATTCAAATAAAGGATTATAATTACGACCTTCCAGATCTCCGGATTGCAAAGTTTCCCTTGTCACAACGAGATCACAGTAAGCTTCTTGTATACAACCATGGGCAGATAAGTGACGATTTGTTCTACAATCTTCCAAAATACTTGCCAAAAGGAGCTTTGATGATTTTCAACAATACAAAAGTAATTCAAGCACGCCTTCATTTCCATAAAGAAACAGGAGCACTCATTGAAGTATTTCTTTTAGAGCCTGCAGCACCTGCTGATTATGAACTTATGTTTCAGTCAGTCGGACATTGTTCATGGTTATGCATGATAGGTAACTTGAAGAAATGGAAAGAAGGTACACTAAATCAGCAAATTGAAATCAACGGGAAAAATATCACATTGTCAGCCAAGCGTATAAAAGAAGTCGGCACAAGCCAATGGGTTGATTTCGAATGGAACAGCGACAACATCTCGTTTGCTGAAATACTTGATGCTGTAGGAGAACTGCCTATTCCACCATACCTTAACCGTGCAACGCAAGAAAGCGACAAAGTGACATACCAGACTGTTTATTCTAAGATAAAAGGTTCTGTTGCCGCTCCGACAGCAGGATTGCATTTCACTAAGAATGTTCTGGAAGACCTCGACAAACACGGTATAGACCGAGAAGAACTAACACTGCATGTCGGTGCCGGAACATTCAAACCTGTAAAAAGCGTAAAAATAGAAGGACATGAAATGCATTCCGAATACATCTGCGTAAAAAGGCAGACGCTGGAAAAACTTGTAAGCCATAATGCTGAAGCCATTGCTGTAGGAACAACGAGTGTAAGGACTATAGAGAGTCTCTATTACATAGGACTAAAATTGTCAAAAAGCTTAGACCTGCAAGAGCACGAGCTGCATGTAGGTCAATGGGAACCCTACGATAATGATAACGAAGACATCACACCTGTCCAAGCAATAAAAAACATAATAACTTATCTTGATGCAAACAATCTCAATGCGTTGCATACAAGTACACAAATAATCATTGCTCCAGGATACGACTACAAGATTGTAAAAATGCTTGTGACAAACTTTCATCAGCCACAAAGTACATTACTGTTACTTGTCAGTGCCTTTGTAAAAGGCGACTGGAAACGGATATATCAATATGCATTAAGTCATGATTTCCGTTTTCTTAGCTATGGAGACAGTTCGCTTCTCATTCCATAAAATCAAAAAATACAATATTATGAAAATAGGTGACAAAGTAAAGTTCTTAAGTGAAATCGGTGGAGGTACAATCGCCGGCTTTAAAGGAAACAACATAGTACTGGTAGAAGACAATGACGGATTCCAGATACCTACTCCCATCACGGACATTGTTGTGACAGGAAGTGGTGAAGAATACGACACAAACAAAGTAATTTCAAAATCTGCACAAACTACTCAAAAACAGTCGAATGCACGTCAAGAAAAAAAGTCCCCAAAAACAGATTTTGAAGAAGATGTAACACCACACATAAAAAGAAGTGATGTAAATACAATAAGAAAATATATTGAAGAGAGAAAAGGTGGTGACGTTCTGAACTGCTATTTGGCGTACGTTCCTAAAGAACCGTCTTCCTTCACGACAACACCATTCGACAGTTATTTTGTAAATGACAGCAACTACTACGTCAGATACGCTCTTCTCGTAGCGGAAGGAGCTGGTTGGACTCTAAATTCAACAGGAGAAATAGAGCCAAACACGAAATGCTTTATAGAAGAAATAGAAAGGGGAAATCTTAACGAGTATGACCGCATTGCATTCCAGATTATTGCCTACAAGCGTGACAAGAATTTTATGATAAAACCCGTTATAGACACACAAATAAGACTTGACAAAGTAAAATTCTATAAACTACATGCCTTTCACGAGAACGATTTCTTCGAGCAGGATGCATTGCTGTATACTATCGTAGAAAATGATAAAACCATACGTCCGTTAGTTGTAGATGCAAAACAACTAAAACGCGAATTGTATAATTCTACAAAAGAAGAAAAGAATTCAGAAAGAGATTCGGACAGCTATGTCAGAAGATACGACAATGGAAAAAAGAATAAGCTGTTCTCAAAAAAGCATGACGAAGACGAAATCGTAATAGATCTTCATGCAACATCATTGTTAGAAACGACAGCAGGAATGAATTCGCACGATATTCTGACGTACCAAATCGACACATTCCGTAAAACGCTTGAAGAGCATAAGAACGAGAAGGGAAAACGCATCATCTTCATACATGGCAAAGGAGAAGGAGTGTTACGTCAAGCTATTATACATGAACTTAAGTACAGATACAAAAACTACCCATACCAAGACGCATCATTTCAAGAATATGGATACGGTGCGACACAAGTAACGATTAAGTAAGTATGAAATACGGATTCACAACAGTCGCCTCAGCTATTCCTTCAGTCAGAGTTGCCGACACAGATTACAATGTAAGACAAATAGAAGACATTATTGCGCAAGCAGAAGGGAAAAATGTTGAAGTAATAGTATTCCCTGAACTTTCAATAACTGGTTATACTTGCCAAGACCTGTTCTTACAACAAATACTGATAGAACAAGCCGAACTGTCAGTCATGCACCTCCTCAACTTCACACGCAAGCTAGACATAATATGTATTGTCGGTGCACCAGTCTGCATAGGCAGTTCTCTGTTTAACTGTGCCTTGATAATTCAACAAGGTATAATTTTGTCAATCATACCGAAAACATACCTACCCAATTATGGGGAATTTTATGAGAAGCGATGGTTTGAATCTGCAGACCGATTAATTCCTACAGAAATAAGATACGCCGGCAATACGGTCACTGTGAACAATAAATATAAAGTTTTTCAGACTTGCAATGGAATGCATTTTGGAGTTGAAATATGCGAAGACGTATGGGCTCCAATGCCTCCAAGCGACAATCTGGCACTTTCTGGTGCTGAAGTCATATTCAATCTATCTGCTAGTGATGAACTTATTGGGAAACATTCTTACCTGAAAAGTCTTCTGTCGCAACAAAGCGCAAGAACAATTTCCGGATATGTCTATAGCGGATGCGGCTTCGGGGAAAGTACACAGGATGTTGTTTACGGTGGAAATGCACTTATCTATGAGAACGGGAAACTGTTATCAGAAAGCAAACGCTTTTCTTTCGATCCACAACTCGTTGTAAACCAGATTGACATTGAACTAATAAGGGCAGAACGTAGAAAAAATACTACATTTTTCAATCCTAATACATACGAAGTAGAGATTATAAAGACCAAAGATATTGCAGAAAAAGATTTCACACTCATAAGAGCAGTCCAGCCCCACCCTTTCATTCCTAACAACGAAGATATGCATGACAGTTGCGAAGAGATCTTTTACATACAAGTAGCGGGCTTAGCCAAACGCATAACTCATACAAAATGCAAACATGTCATAGTCGGAGTAAGCGGTGGGCTTGACTCTACATTGGCTTTACTTGTTTGCGTAAAAACATTTGACAAGCTCGGATATGACCGCAAAAACATTATTGGCGTAACAATGCCAGGATTCGGAACAACCGGACGCACCTACAACAATGCAATATCGCTGATGGAAAGTCTGGGAGTTACCAAACAAGAAGTGAATATTTCAAAAAGTGTAATCCTGCATTTTGAAGATATCGGACAAGACATTAACGTTCACGACACAACTTACGAAAACGGGCAAGCTAGAGAACGTACCCAAATATTAATGGATTTAAGCAATAAACTCTCAGGCTTGGTCATCGGTACGGGCGACTTGAGCGAACTTGCATTAGGATGGGCAACATATAACGGCGACCACATGTCCATGTACGGAGTAAACGCAAGCATACCTAAAACGTTGATAAAATATCTTGTAACATACATTGCGGAGGAAGGACTTGACGAGCGCTCGCGTACAACCTTACTTGATATACTCGATACGCCAATAAGTCCTGAACTTATTCCTGCAGACTCAAACGGAAACATAGCGCAAAAGACAGAAGACTTGGTAGGTCCTTACGAACTTCACGATTTCTTCCTATACTATTTTTTACGATTCGGGTTCCGGCCTTCAAAGATATTCATGATGGCAAAATCAGCTTTTCAGAAGGATGGCAAATATAGTGATGAGATCATAAAACATTGGTTGACAATATTTTTCCGTCGTTTCTTTACGCAACAGTTCAAGCGTTCATGCCTTCCGGACGGTCCTAAAGTAGGAAGCGTAAGCCTTAGTCCTAGAGGAGATTGGCGCATGCCCTCCGACGCTTCTTCAGCAATATGGTTATCTGAATGCGAAACTCTATAATCCTTCATTATGAGAAAAAATCTGACAAGCAATAAAAAGAACAAGGAAGCATCCTACCTTGGCCACGTCAGTCAGAATACCGTAGATGTACTTGCCGGAAGGATTGAAGACATACTTGTCAAACAAAAGAGATATAAAGATAAGACCTATTCTGCCAAGAAGTTATGTGAGGAACTGAAAACAAACACGCGCTACATATCTGTGACTTTTCATCGTAAGTACAATATGAATTATACGTCCTTTGTCAATCGGCTCCGTATAATTGAGGCGATGGAGATATTAGGCAACCCACAAAATGCGAACATGAGAATGCAGGAAATTTCTGACTGTATCGGATTTTCCAACCCACAGTCATTCTATTCTTCATTCAAAAGAATTACGAAAGTAAGTCCGAAAACATATAAAGAGACTTTCGAAAACATTGGTTTTATTCCACAATACGGCAAACCTACAGACAAAATCAAGGGCAATACATCAATATAACAAAAATGAAAGATTTTAATTATTCGGATGAAAAATTTGCAGACCTTCAAATGCTAAGGTATAAACTAAATGGCTATGAAGAGTTGTCTCTGCAACAGAAAAAATATATATTTTATTTATCAAAAGCTTCACTTTGTGGACGGGACATCACAACAGACCAATTCGGTAAATTCAATCTGCTAATTAGAAAAACATTGGAGGCAATATATTCCAACTTCAAAGGCAATAGAGAAAGTCACGACTTCAAGTCACTTGCCATATATTTGAAGAGAGTATGGTTTTCAAACGGAATCTACCATCATTACGGATGCGAAAAATTCAAACCAGGTTTTTCTAAACATTTTTTTCTGGACGCACTAAAAAGTATAAAGGCAGAACTACTCCCCACCAATAAAGGAGAGACGGCTGATGATTTGTATAAAAGACTTGAAGACATTATCTTCAATCCGGCAACACTTTCTAAACGCGTAAATAAGGATGCAGGAGCAGATATCATCAAAACCTCAGCATGCAATTACTACGAAGGCCTGACACAAAAAGAGGTTGAAGATTTCTACAAAAAGAAGAAGATTCCTAACGACATGACTCCACCGTCATACGGACTGAATTCCAAACTCATAAAAGACCAAGACGGAATAAGGGAAGAACTATGGACTACAGCCGGTATGTATGCCCCGGCCTTAAAGGAAATTACTAAATGGTTATCCAAAGCGGCTGAATTTGCAGAAAATTCCCAACAAAAAGACATAATAGGATTGCTTATCAGATATTATGAAACAGGCGACCTACATTTATTCGATCAGTTCTCTATAGAATGGTTGAAAGAACAAGCAGGCACAGTCGACTTCATTAATGGATTTATCGAAGTGTACGGCGACCCTCTTGGAATAAAGGCTTCATGGGAAGGTTTTGTATCTTATAAGGATAAAGAATCGACAAAACGGGCGAAGACAATAAGCGAAAACGCCCAATGGTTCGAGGACCACTCGCCTGTAGACCCTCGATTCAAAAAATCTAAGGTCAAGGGTGTTACAGCTAACGTTGTCTGCGCAGCAATGCTCGGAGGCGACGAATATCCTTCATCTGCAATCGGAATTAACCTGCCCAATGCAGACTGGATTCGCGCACAACACGGTTCGAAAAGCGTCACTATATCAAATCTTACAGAAGCCTATGAAAAAGCAGCTGAAGGCAACGGATTTAAAGAAGAATTCGTTATTGACGAACCTACCAGACTATTGATAAAAAAATATGGCAGCATCTGTGACAACCTTCATACCGACTTGCACGAATGTCTTGGTCACGGAAGCGGACAACTCCTGCCGGGTATACATAGCGATGCGCTGAAATCATACGGCAATGCTATAGAAGAAGCACGTGCCGACTTGTTCGGACTTTATTTCATCGCAGACAATAAAATGGTAGAGTTGAATCTTGTCGACAACAGCGAAGCCTATAAATCCCAATACTACACATACATGATGAACGGCCTGATGACCCAGCTGACACGCATCAAACAGGGGGAACAAATCGAGGAAGCGCACATGCGCAACAGATCGCTCATTGCACATTGGGTTTACGAAAAATCTGACGGAGCAGTCGAACTTGTAAAACGTGAAGGCAAAACCTACCTCAAAATAAACGACTATCCTGCTTTACGACAACTATTTGCAGAGCTGCTTGCCGAAATACAACGCATAAAAAGCGAAGGCGACTACGAAACGGCAAAGCGTATGATAGAAAAATATGCCATAACCGTCGACCCAAAACTTCATGAAGAAATACTCAGACGATACAAACAGCTGGATATCGCACCTTATAAAGGATTCATCAATCCATGGCTGAAACCAGTATACAAAGGAAATGAAATTGTCAACATTGATGTCGACTACACAGAGAGTTATGAACACCAGATGCTCAGATATTCGTCTGAATATGGTTTCCTGTAAACTCTAAAAACAAATAATGTCAAAAGGCTGAAACCTGTCAGATTCTGACTCCAAATATTGTGAAGTATCAGCATGCCTCGTCAAACAATTAAAAATCAGAAAGAAAAATGGATGACAATCAGACAAGAGAAAAAGTAAAAAAGATAAAGCAATCCTTCCGTCTTTTTATGAACGGCATCACGTCTACTTCAATGCGCGATAAAGGCATGGAATATAAGATAAACTGGGGCATACCTCTCACACAGTTACGCGAAATTGCGAAAAAATACGGGCACGACAAGAATCTTGCGACAGCTCTTTGGCAAAGTGAAGTAAGAGAATGCAAGATTCTGGCCACAATGATAGCGCCGCCCGAGTCTATAGATTTATCGACTGCAAAAGAATGGGCAGAAGGTATCTGCTCCCAAGAGCTGGCCGAAGTAAGTGCCTTCAATCTTTTTTCTAAGATATGTGAAGGGAAAACTATCGCCATAGAATGGTTGGACACAGACAAAAACCTTCTGAAGATATGTGCATACCACACACTAAGCCGAATAATGAGCAAAGGCGACTTTGACAACCAGAATGTCATAAACGAGTATCTGCATCATATCAAGGAAGACATTCTCTCTGACAATCACGGACTAAGAAAAGCTGCTATAAATAGTCTTTTACGATTTTCAATGACCTCAGAGCAAAACAATAAAACGGCCGAAGACATGTGTAAAGCCGTGAATTTAGATATTTTATGAGATACATACCCAAAGGTCGAAATAAAAGTCGTAACTTTGTGGCATTAGCACAAACATGGTAAAGACTAATTGAAACAAAATAATCGAAATATGAACAAAGGCAAAGTTGATGTTCTGCTAGGTCTTCAGTGGGGCGATGAAGGAAAAGGTAAAGTCGTAGATGTATTAACGCCTCATTACGACGTAATCGCCCGTTTCCAAGGAGGTCCAAATGCCGGACATACATTAGAGTTTGAAGGTCAAAAATATGTGTTGAGAAGCATTCCGTCCGGTATTTTCCAAGGTGGCAAAGTAAACATTATCGGAAACGGTGTCGTCCTGGCTCCCGACTTGTTTATGGACGAAGCTAAAGAACTTGAGAAAAGCGGGCACGACCTAAAGAGCCGTCTCCACATATCAAAGAAAGCACATCTCATAATGCCGACACACCGAGTACTCGACCGCGCCATCGAAGCCGCAAAAGGCAAAAGTAAAGTGGGGACGACAGGCAAAGGCATCGGGCCAACATACACCGACAAGGTATCGCGTACAGGATTGAGGGTTGGCGACATATTCGAGAACTTCGAGGAAAAATACGAAGCCCATAAGGCTTATCACGAGAAAACCCTGAAAACACTCGGATATGCCGATTACGACATCACGACAGAAGAGAAAAAATGGATGGAAGGAATCGAATACATCCGTCAATTCAATATTGTAGACAGCGAACATGAAGTCAACAACTTTCTGAAGGCAGGCAAAAACATACTGTGCGAAGGTGCACAGGGAACTATGCTTGATGTCGACTTCGGAAGTTACCCGTTTGTCACCTCATCCAACACTATATGCGCAGAAGCATGCATCGGATTGGGCATAGGTCCTAACAAAATAGGCAACGTGTATGGTATCATGAAAGCCTATTGCACCAGAGTCGGAGAAGGCCCGTTTCCCACCGAATTGTTCGACGCGACTGGAGCTGAGATACGCTGCTTAGGCCACGAATATGGTGCCGTCACCGGGCGTGAACGTCGGTGCGGATGGATTGATCTGGTAGCATTAAAATATGCCATTATGATAAATGGCGTTACACAGCTCATAATGATGAAAAGCGATGTCCTCGACAGCTTCGACACAATAAAGGCTTGTGTGGCCTACAAGCAAAAAGGCAAAACCATCGACTACTTCCCTTACAATATTGAGCACGACATAGAACCCGTCTACAAAGAATTCCCGGGATGGAAGACGGACATGACAAAATTCACATCAGAGGATCAGTTTCCCAAAACCTTCAAGGACTATATAGAATTCTTGGAAGCTGAACTTGAAACTCCTATCAAGATAATATCTATAGGCCCTGATCGTGAACAGACCATAGTAAGAAAATAACAATAACGTAAGCAATAAGATGAACAAACCAAGCATACCCAAGGGAACCAGAGATTTCTCTCCTTTGGAAATGGCTAAGCGAAACTATATCTTCGACACTATCAAGGAAGTATACTCTCTGTATGGATTCCAGCAAATTGAGACACCGGCAATGGAAACACTCCATACTCTAATGGGAAAATACGGAGAGGAAGGTGACAAACTACTGTTCAAAGTCCTAAACTCGGGCGACTATCTTAGTAAGATTGACGATACCGAACTTACCAGACGCGACAGCCTTAAGCTGGCGGCTAAGCTATGTGAAAAAGGTCTCAGATACGACCTGACCGTTCCATTTGCTCGTTATGTAGTAATGCACCGTGATAAGATACAGTTACCGTTCAAACGCTATCAGATACAGCCGGTATGGCGTGCCGACCGACCACAAAAGGGACGCTACCGCGAATTCTACCAATGTGATGCTGATGTAGTAGGATCAACATCTCTACTTAACGAAGTAGAATTGATGCAGATTGAAGATACTGTCTTCAACCGTCTTGGTATACGCGTTGCCATAAAGATAAACAATCGCAAAATACTTTCTGGAATAGCCGAATTTATCGGTGCCGCCGACAAGATAACTGATATAACGGTAGCAATAGACAAGCTTGAAAAGATTGGACTCGACAACGTGAACGATGAACTCCGTAATGCCGGAATAAGTGACGATGCTATAGAAAAGCTGCAACCAGTCATCACACTCACCGGTACAAACGAAGAAAAGCTCGACACTATGAGTAAAGTTCTCTCTTCTTCAGAAATAGGACTCAAAGGCGTAGAGGAAACACGTTTCGTGATAGACACGCTCAAGACCTGTAAACTGAAAAACGATATTGACTTTGACCTAACATTAGCTCGCGGACTGAACTACTACACAGGAGCCATATTCGAAGTCAAAGCCCAAGACTACCCCATCGGGAGCATTTCAGGAGGCGGAAGATACGACAACCTCACCGGAATCTTTGGAATGCCAGGACTAAGCGGAGTAGGCATCTCATTCGGAGCTGACCGCATATACGATGTACTCAACGGACTCGACCTGTTCCCCAAAGAGACAACAGGAAGCACCCGTCTGCTTTTTTTGAATTTAGGCGAAAAAGAAACCGCTTTCTGTATGCCAATTGTGAGCCAATGCCGTAAAGAAGGCATCCGCACAGAGATTTATCCTGACAAAGTGAAAATGAAGAAACAGATGAGCTATGCCAACGCCAAGAATGTTCCATTTGTAGCCATTGTCGGTGACACGGAAATGGAAGCGGGCAAAGTGACTCTCAAAGAAATGGCAAGCGGCGAACAAAGCATGGTAACGCCTTCTGAGCTTATCAGTAAAGTGAAATAACCAGTTTTCACAAAGAAGATGGAATTACATTTCACAGGACTAATAATAGCGGCCCTCACCTTTATCATCATCGGATTGTTCCATCCGTTGGTGATAAAGGTAGAATACTATTGGGGAGTCAAGCCTTGGTGGCTGTTTCTTGTGGCAGGAATCGGTTTCATTATCACAGCCCTATTTTTAAGAGACATCCTGTTGTCATCCATATTTGGCGTTCTCGGAGCGTCGTCGTTATGGAGCATCGGAGAAATAAAAGAACAACGAGAAAGAGTCAAGAAGGGATGGTTTCCTATGAATCCGAAAAGAACAAAAGAATATGAAGACTGAACTGATACTCGTCGGGAAAACTGCAGACAAGCTTTTTGCCGACAGCATCAACGATTATGTCGGACGGA
>CALBJK010000004.1 GCA_937892695.1 uncultured Prevotella sp. | reverse complement strand
ATATGGGCACGCGACCACATCTATCCTGGCAATACTGTCGGATTCACTGGAACTAACATACCTAAGTCACTGGCCGAGGACATAGACAACAGCTATGCCGGACCTACGCTGAATATGGTAGAGATGTTCGAACCGCTCAATACAAAGAATCCGGGGCAGAGAGCTGAGTTTAAGACCAAGAACGCTGACGGTTCATACGTGTTTTACAACAGCAGCTCAGAACCGTTCATAGATCGTGACCCACGTCTTTGGGGTTCTGTAATATATCCTGGAGCCTCGTTCAAAGGCGTACCAGTGGTTCTGCAGGCAGGACAGCTGAATCTCGTAGACGGGAAGTGGCAGATTCACGCAGGCAATGCTACAGGCACTTTCGACGATAAGGGCAATGTGCTGACTTCGGTCAATGGCCCGTTCAACAGCAACCAGCAGTACATAAACAAGAGCGGATTCTACTTCCGTAAGTTTCTTGACGAGACGCCCGGCGCGTCGAAGCGCGGACAACGTTCAGCCATGTGGCAGCCCTATTTCCGTATGTCCGAGGCTTACTTGATTGCTTGTGAAGCTTCGTTCCAACTCGGCGACACGCCATCGGCTTTATCGTACATTAACAAGGTGCGCGAACGTGCAGGGGTGCAGGATCTCAAAACCCTTACTTTCGACAATATCGTTCACGAAAATGCCGTAGAGTTTGCCTTTGAAGGACACCGCTGGTGGGACTTGAAGCGTTGGCGTCTGGCCGACAAAATATTCAACGGTAACAACACCGACAAGCAGGCTCGCCATCGTTCGCTCTGGCCTTATCTGGTTGTAGCTCCTGGCAACGAGCACAACGGACAGTGGATATTTGTAGAAGACTTCTCGTTCATGTCGCCTAACGCCCGCTACTTCCAGATGAAAAACTACTACAACTTCTACGACCAGGGATGGATTGATGCCAATCCGCTTCTGGTGAAGAATCCTTATCAGTAAAAAGAACAATGAAAATTATGAATACAAAATTGTTATCATTTGTTTTCGCCGCTATTGTCTCAATCTGCGGACTTAGTTCTTGCGGACTCGACAATGTGGACGAACCTGAGTCTACTTTTTCTGGAAACATCCAGTATAAAGGGGAAAGTCTGCAACTGGCCGGCACCGGAGGCCAGATACAGCTACAACTATATCAGCCTGGATACGAGCTTCATTCACCTATAACGGTATACGTAGACCAGGACGGACACTTCAGCGCAAAGCTCTTTGACGGCGACTATAAGCTTGTGACCAAGGACAACAACGGCCCGTGGGTGAACACCCGCGACACCGTTGGCGTGAAAGTGAAGGGCAACACCGTATACAATCTTGAAGTGACCCCCTACTATCTCGTCGAAAAATATTCGATCGTGCTGAACGGAAAGCAAGCTACTCTGACTTTCGACATAAAGAAAGTGGCACCTCAGGCCAAGATAGCCGAAGGCATTGTAGTTCTGGGCAACACGTCGCTCGTGGACAACAAGAACAACGTCATGGCCATTTCTATTCCCGCATCCGCTATGAAGGAGGGCGCGAACACGTTCGCGGAACAGACCATTCCGGATGATGTTTACAACAAGCTGAAAGCCAGCAATAAGGCCGTAGCCAGGATTGGTGTTAAGGCTGAAGGGGCTACAGAATTCATATTCTCAAAGCTTATAGAGATAAAATTCTAATGCTCGCTGCGACATAAAACGTTTAAAGAAACGATAAAAGAAGGGGAGGCTGTCTTGGTGGCGGTTTCCCTTTCTTTTTGGAATATGGCAGACTAAATCGGCCGCGTTTTTAACATTTAACTCATATTTGGTTGGAAATCAGAGAAAAAGGACTAACTTTGCACATCATATATAGGACAACAAACTAATAAAAATCATATTCATGGCACAAGAAGACGTATTCAAGAAGATAGTGTCCCACTGTAAGGAGTACGGTTTCGTATTTCCCAGCAGTGAGATTTACGACGGACTTGCCGCTGTCTACGACTACGGACAGAACGGAGTGGAACTGAAAAACAACATAAAAGAATACTGGTGGAAGAGCATGGTGCTGCTCCACGAGAACATTGTGGGCATAGACTCTGCAATCTTCATGCACCCTACAATATGGAAGGCCAGCGGACATGTCGACGCTTTCAACGACCCTCTCATCGACAACCGCGACTCTAAGAAACGCTATCGTGCCGATGTGCTTATCGAAGACCAGATAGCAAAGTATGACGAGAAAATAAATAAAGAGATAGAAAAGGCGCGCAAGCGTTTCGGTGACAGCTTCGATGAAGAGAAATTCCGCCAGACTAGCCAGCGCGTGATAGAACATCAGCAGAAACGCGACGCTCTCCACGCACGCTATACAGAGGCTATGCAGGGCCCGAACCTTGAAGAGCTTAAGCAGATTATACTCGACGAAGGCATCGTCGACCCTATAAGCGGAACAAAGAACTGGACAGATGTGCGCCAGTTCAACCTGATGTTTTCTACCGAAGTGGGTTCGGCTTCTGATGCAACGAGCAAGATATACCTCCGCCCGGAAACCGCCCAGGGTATCTTTGTCAACTATCTTAACGTGCAGAAGACCGGACGCATGAAGATTCCGTTCGGTATTGCCCAGATAGGCAAGGCATTCCGCAACGAGATTGTCGCCCGTCAGTTCATCTTCCGCATGCGTGAGTTTGAGCAGATGGAAATGCAATTCTTTGTAAAGCCAGGCACCGAGATGGAATGGTTTGAGAAATGGAAGCAGCTGCGCATGAAGTGGCATCAGGCTCTCGGTTTCGGAGCCGAGAACTACCGCTTCCACGACCACGAGAAACTTGCCTTCTATGCCAACGCCGCCACCGATATCGAGTTCAAGATGCCGTTCGGCTTCAAGGAGGTCGAAGGCATACACAGCCGTACCGACCACGACCTGTCGCAGCATGAGAAATTCTCTGGCCGTTCTATCAAATACTTCGACCCGCAGACAAAAGAAAGCTACACTCCGTACGACATTGAGACTTCAATCGGCGTAGACCGTATGTTCCTCAGCGTTATGTGTCACTCTTTCTGCGAAGAGAAACTAGAAAACGGCGAGACACGCGTTGTGCTGAAGCTGCCTGCGGCTCTAGCACCGGTCAAGCTGGCCGTGCTGCCGCTGCTGAAGAAGGACGGTCTGCCCGAAAAGGCGCGTGAGATAGTAGACGAACTCAAGTTCCATTTTAACACCCACTACGACGAGAAGGACACTATCGGTAAACGCTACCGCCGTCAGGATGCCATCGGCACTCCTTACTGCGTTACAGTCGACCACGACACACTCAAGGACAACACCGTGACACTGCGCTTCCGCGACACGATGGAACAGGAACGTGTCAACATAGCCGACCTGCGCAGCATCATCGAAGACAAGGTAAGCATAGCAAGCCTTCTGAAAAAACTGCAATAAACATTAAATGAACAAATCGATAATAACATCACTGGCAGCACTTGTGGCTGCAGTGTTCTGCCTGTCGTCGTGCAGCGAGAACAACAAGGAGGCAGAAGAATTCCCCAACTGGCAGGAAACTAACGGGCAGTTCTTTGACAATACCTTCTATGCGGCACAGAAAAGCGTCTCGAACGGTGACAAGAAGTGGAAAGTTATAAAGAAATGGTCGCTCGAAGGTCAGGCTGCTGTGCACACTTACGACCACATAGTAGTCGAAGTGCTCGACTCTGTGCCCGGTGCTCCCGGATGCCCGATGTACACCGACTCTGTGCGCGTACATTATCGAGGACAGTTGCTTCCGTCGACGAGCTACTCCAATGGATATGTATTCGACCAGTCTTATCAGGGCGATTTCAATCCTAACACTGCCATTCCCAGCACGATGTATGTTGGAAGTGTGGTTGACGGATTTGCTACAGCCTTGCAAAATATGCATGTGGGCGACTACTGGAGAGTCTATATACCTTACCAGCTCGGTTACGGTGAGTCCGACTATACGGGCAGTGGCTCGTCAGTTAAAATTCCCGGCTACTCGACGCTGATTTTCGATATCCGGCTTGTCGCCTACTATCGTCCAGATGCTGATGTGCTACCGTTCAAATCGGCCACAATACAAAAGTCGGGTAAGTGGATAGGGTTGTCTTCTGTCAGATAGACAGATAAGCTATGTTTTATGCCGACTTCGCTAGTTCGGCTTAGAATGAAGCAAGCCCGGTTAGGTTGAAGAATAACGATTGACGAAAGATAGATAATAGATAAAGGCCGCATCGGATTGAATGCGGCCTTTATCATGTAGCAGACAACTGTCCAGATAGAGAAAAATGCAGCAAGCCAAATTATGTGAAAATATAGGCAGACATTATTCTTGCCTTTGATATTTTCCCTGAAAATAAAACCAGCTGGCTGTAACAGCATGCCTGAAAGCATCATCGGATTTGCAGAAAAGCAGCAACAATGCATTAATGTCAGTCATGAGGTAGGATATGCAGTAATAATCCATGGCTAAAGCCTGTTTTTTACGTATAGGATAGATATACAGTCTGTCTGTTCTTAGAAAATATGATTTCATTGTTTTTTGCTTTACAATTGAATGATTTACGAGCATAAAAGACACATTCTGACTGTCGTGTGCGTACACAATATATTTGATGTATGTCAAAAAGATGCTCCATAAATGAATTTTCTTATATGAAATCCTTGCATGTGTGCGCAAACAGCAGTAACTTTGCATCGTCAAAAAGAGATACCGGGAGGTATCAAGACAATAGAGAAATAGAATTTGAGAGATTCAGAAGATAGGTAAAAGTTTCTTATAGGTATATAAGATTACAGGATAACAGGCAATAAAGGTAAAAGATGTCAGGATAACCCAGAAGTAATAGAAAGAGAGCTTGATGTAGGTATTAGAAAGGTAAAAGAGGCAGGATAACGCAACGTTAAGTAGTAAAGTTGATTCAGGATAACAGGAGAAAGTAAGGTATTAGGTAAAGGTAAAAAGAAGATGATAATGATGACGACAATGATGACCCTATTTGCAGCAACTGCTGCAATAGGTTGGTGGATGGAAAATAACAACAACCACACAGCTTGCTAATCCATCTGATGAAAAGGCATGAGGAGAAGAGAACATAGAAATAAAAATAAACAAGAGGGGATTCGTTTTCACGAATCCCCTCTTTTGGCTTTATAGAATGACAGTTGCAATTGCAATTCTTTAGAATCCATCTTTAGCTAAAATAATTCATAGTAAAGGAGAAAGTACACGCATGGTCGACTCAACAAGACGGCTGGTTAAAGGACGTTTTTCCGGTATCATGCTTTCTTTGAGTAATGTACAGTGTTTCATGTCGTCGAGGAAAATGTTTTTCATGCGCAATGCCATGGCATCGTCATAGAAGAATATGTTGGCTTCGAAGTTGTTTTCGAAGCTTCGGAAATCGACGTTTGAGGAACCGCACGTGCAAAGCGAGTCGTCGGCCACAAGCAGTTTGCTATGGTTGAATCCGGCCTTGTAGAGGTATACTTTTACTCCAGATTCCAGTGTGTCGGTGATGTACGATACGCTTGCAAGTTCAATAAACCGCGAGTCGCTATGGTATGGCAGCATCAGCCTGATGTCCACTCCGGCGAGTGCGGCTGTACGGAGGGCGAACATTATCGGTTCAGTGGGAAGAAAGTAGGGTGTCTCTATATAGACGTAGTTTTTGGCTTCGAGCAGGATGCGTACATAGCCTTGCATTATGTCTGGCCAAGGAGCAATGGGGCTGCTTGTTACGACTTGTGTGAGGCATCCGGCCGATGTGGTTGTGTTTTGTGGAAGTGGCGGGTAGTATTTGCGGTTGGTTATAAGTGTGCGGTCTACAAAATACCAATCGACAAGGAATGCACACTGTATGGCGTAGACAGCTCCGCCCCTGACGAGAAGATGGGTGTCGCGCCATGGCTCGTTTTTGTGTATGCCCTTGATGTAGCGCATGGCTATGTTCATGCCACCTATGAAGGCTGTCTTTCCGTCGATGATGCACAGCTTGCGGTGGTTGCGGTAGTTGACCTTGCTGGTAAAGGCCGGGAATTTTACAGGCATGAAGGCATGTACGTCCACTCCGCCTTCACGCAAATGTTCGAAGAAGCGGTTGGATACGTTCCAGCATCCTACGTCGTCGTATACGAGTCTTACCTCTACTCCATGTCGTGATTTGTCGATGAGTGCATCGGCAATGAGGCGGCCTAAAGGGTCGTCGTCGATGATGTAGACATCTATATGGATGTGGTCTTTAGCTCGTCCTATCTCTTTGAGAAGAGCAGAGAAGTATTCGTAGCCGTTGTTGAAAATGTCGGCACTGGTGTTCTTGAACGGTAGCGACAGGCTCTGGTTGGCGAAGAGCTGGATGAGTGTACGGTATCGTTCAGGCAGTCTCAGGTCGCGCTGCTCTACGAATTCAAGCATTGACCGTTTGGTGAGCTGGTCGAGACTGCGCTGGCTGATGAACCGCATTTTGCGGGTATTGCGTCCGAAGAAGAAGTAGAGCATAAGCCCGAAGACAGGTACGAATGACATTACCATTATCCATGCCATAGTCTTGACGGGCTGACGGTTGTCAAGCAACACCTTGACAATGGCAGCAATCACGATGAATGTGTAAGCAATTATGATAGCCCACTGTATGTAGATCATTTCTTTATTCTCTCTTTTCCTTCATCCCTTAATGGCTGCTTGTGGTTTGCTGCGCGATTTCCTTATAGTTGCCGAATCAGGCTATTTGAAATCGGCAAGTTTGTGTGTCTGCAGTGAAAGTCTCCATTTGGGATGTTGCTTTATGTATTCTATGCAGTTGTCCGTAATTTGTCTGTTTAGTGACAGGTCGCCCATGTCGCATGGCTGTAGATAATAGTAGGTTGCTTCTATCCCATGAGTGTCGGCATCGTCGGGACATGTGAAGACACATTTCAGCTCGTCGCACCGGCGTATGGCTGTCCTGCCTTTAGGCGAACATGCTATCCAGTCGATGTTGTCGGCAGGTATGTTTGTGCCGTTGGTTTCCATAGCCACCTCGAAACCGTGCTTATGAAGCAGGTCGACAAACGTGCTGTCGGTCTGAAGAGTCGGTTCTCCGCCGGTTAGTATGGCAAGGCGTGGGGCATATCTTTCCATTTCGGTCAGTATCTCCTCGTCGCTCATTTCACGGAAATCGTCGAAGTAGGTATCGCAGAAAGGACACTTCATGTTGCATCCTGCGAACCGGACGAATACGGCTGCTCTTCCGGTGTTGTGTCCTTCGCCCTGAATTGAGCAGAATATGTCGTTGATGCGTCGTTTCATGTCAGTCTTTCTCATATATCGCTATATTGCCTTCGCTCTCCTGAACGCATACCTTGTAGCAGGAAGGAATCTGGTCGCAGATCCATCGTGCTATGTTTTCGGCAGTAGGATTGAAGGGCAATATACTGTTCAGATCCTGATGGTCGAGCCTGTCTTTTATTTTTGTCTTTATCTCTGTGAAATCGGCCACCATGCCGTCGGCATTAAGTTCGTGCGCCCGGCACCAGACGCTTATCTTCCAGTTATGTCCGTGAATACGGCTGCACTTGCTCTGATAAGAAAGCGTGAGATGATGACTTGCCGATATTTCAAATGTTTTTTCTATGTAATACATTATTTTGTCTTTTTGTTGCTATGGGAGCTTACTCATTTTATGTGGCAGCCCTGACAGTGTTGAGCCTTTGCTGTTGTTGTATGAAGGCCAGCTCGTTGATGGCGAAATCGCAGTTGTCTGGCTCGTCGAGCATATTTTTCAGTAAATGTTCGGCTTCTTTGTATTTCCGTGCGCTGACGAAGATATATGCTTTACGCCGTCGCAGAAAGTTTACAAATTTATCAATTCCGCTATGTATCCGGCCTTTGTTCTCACTTTTAAGCAGCGTCAAATCGGCCAGCAACGAGTTTATGACATCTTCTGCTCTGGGGTCTTCGCTGTTGACAAGGCAGTTGATGTACTCCTCGGTGTAGTTTATGTGATGCAAGTGGAGCGTTAACTCCAGATAATAGTAGGCCCGGTCGTACTGTTCCTGTTCACAGTAGCAGAATCCAGTGAGGTAGCAAATCTCGAAGAAACGTTCGTCATTGTTGTCGGAGCGTCGTTTCATCGTCTCGAATGCCGACACCAGGTATGGCAGAGCTTCGGTATAGCGTTCTTGGCTAAAGAGTGTTGTGCCCCAGTATATGTCATATCCTAAATGCTCGTCAAATCCGCATACAAGCTTCTGGCTTTGTGTCATTTCTTCTACCTCGCCTTTCGTATGCTTAACCTCGGCATCATGGAGCATATAGCGGAATTCGGCATTATGTTGGTCTTTGGTTTCCCGATTGTATCCGAAGAGCAGGCTGCGCACAGATGGGGATGCTTCTGAGGTGCGATGACTGCTTCGGTCACATCCTGCATGATCCGGCATCTTTGTAATTGTTGTCCGGTAATACAGTGTGGTCTGGTTTTCTTTTTCCTGCCTCAGATTTATGCTGTATATCTTGTGCCTCTGGCTTTGTTTATTCTCAGTTAAGGTGAGTATGGCGGTAACATTGTTGTCGAAGAACTTCCCGTCTTTAATCACCAGTTGTGAAAGGTCGAAACTGTCGATGTTTTCTATCGGGACGAATAGTGTAGGCTGTTTTTCGGACATCACAGTCATGCTTAACGGAGTGGCATCATTGTCAGGCAGAATTGTAGACCAAAGTATTGCATTGATCTTTTCTGTATGGGACTTGTTTCGGTAATCTTTCAATCTGGAATGTGACTGTTCTTGCTTACATATAATGGTAAGTTCGTGCTCCGCTTTCGCATTCTCTTTCTCAAAGTCTTTGGTGTGGAGCTTGTCGCAGTCTTTTATTATTTCGTCGATCTGTCGGATGAACGCCTCACGCCAATTGTACATTTCTTTTATTACAAAGTACATTATGCTGTCGGTGTCACGTGATACAGTTACGATACCTGCCCGAATGTCAACATTTATTTTTCCCTGATCGCTGTCGACATTATATATGATGGTACAAATGTTTGTATTGCTGTTGCAGATGTTGCACATCATGCGTAATGTTTCGAGGTTGCACAGACTTGTCGAGTAGAGATTACGAATGGACATCCATGCAAAAGGTGACTTGTCGTCAATCTTTATTTCGAAGTCGACATTCTGGTATGTGAAGTTCGCTGTACAGCCGGATCGGGATTTCTTCCATTTCAAGTCTTTGTATCCTAGCACTTTAAAAGCATGACGGATGTTCCGTTCCTTGCTCTTCTTCGAAGGTGGGAACGTTTTTCTCGTTTTTTCATTACATAATAAGTATGCGATAATGCCAGTCATGGTAAAGGCAATGAAGAACGAGATTGCATATAAACATTCAATATCAAACATAAACTTCGCAAATATAATCTTTTTTTTATATCCGCAATGTTGTTATTGATAAATTTTCTTCTTTTCAGCAAATTATTGAGCTACGTCATCCATTATCCTCCAGAAAAGGGGGGGAAGTGCTTAGTCGGATACGTACCGTGCACTTCGCTCCCCAGTGCTTGCTTATTGCGTAAATGGTTGCCTTTGAGAGATTTGTGGCTTGTGCCAATCTGTTCCCAGTGTGTCAGTCGTCAATGCCGAAGAGCGGATCCTCGGGCATCACCATGACTGGTTTCTGTTCGTACTGTTTGAGAATGTCTTCCGGAACGTATTTCTTGTCTACCACGAGTCTGAACATGTATTCGCGGAACCACTTGTCTGTCATGACAAGATAGCCCGAATGTCCATACTCGGGACCCCAACTGTTCTCCACCTTCCATCTGCATGCCTTGCCCGATGCGTCGAGGTCGACGGCTGTCAGGGTCATGGCGTGGGTTGAGCCGCTGTCGTAAGTGGATATGCGTTGAGCTTTGTCCATGCCGAATGTCGTACCGAATAGCGATGCATAGTCGTAGTTGGCAGTGTCGAGATAGCCGCGTTTGCGGTCGAGCTGCTTGCCTACGTCGTATGAGCTGTACATCTTGTGTCCGTCTTTAAGAGACGAAACGGCCAGACGTGAAATATCGTCCATTGGCAGATTCAGATATTTCCAGTTGTGTCCGTCGTAGGTGTGGCGGTCATACTCTACTTCGTAAGTCTTGTAGTATTCGCGGCGAGGGTCGTTCATCACCATTATGAATGTGCCGTTGAGTGGGCCGCCGACAGTTTCTTGATAGAATTCTTTTGGCGTGTACTTGCGCGGTGTGCCTACGGTGTTACCGTTCTTGTCGGTGAAAGCGTAGGTGAATTCGCTGACAGGTTGTCCTAGGGTGAGGCAGAGCATACGGTAGACGGTGGCGAGCATTTCTGTCTTTCGTGCCTTAACGGCTGCCGGTTTTTTGCCATCGGCCACCATTTTGCGTAGTTCGAGACCGTATTCGCGCAGTTTCGATGAAACCAGTGCCGACATACGCGACGTGTTCTCGGCCGAGTAGGTCTCGGGCTGTATGCTCATTGGTACGAGTCCGTACTTTTCTGCCAAGTCGCTGACTCCGCAGAAGGTGCCTCCGTCGTTAAGGGGATTCTTGAAGAAAAAACGCACCCGCTCGTCGTCGATAGGCTTCTTTGCACAGTCTATTACGCCTTGGAGCATCAGATTGGCTTTCTCCAACTGGTCGTAGAAGAACAGGTAGTCCTGAGAGAACTCCACTGTCAGTGAATCGGCATGTCGCTTTGCGAAGTTCGATCTAAGCACATTGAACCCAGAAAACATCCAGCAGCGTCCCGAACTCTTCTGGTCGTGTATAGACTGCTTGGGTGTCTCGATGCTGAAATGTTTGTCTATCGGACCTTGGTTGGCGAAATTCTTGGCTATATCGTCAATTTTGTTTGAAGCGATGGCGTTGAATATCGCCTTGTCGGATGTGTTGCTTTTCTGTGCGGCCACTATTGTCCGGAGCATGTCTTCGCTGATGCCTCCATCCTTGGTTGTCTGAGCCACAGACTGCGATGCTAAGGCCAGACATGTACATATTAATAAGGTGTTGATTTTCTTATTTGTCATATTATCCTTTTGTTTCTCTTTAGATTTCATTATATTTTGTTTTACTCATACCAGATGTGCAATCAGTTCTTCTCGTGTACCTGGCAACATGTCGATGACGGGCAGTTCTATCATTGTGTAGCATCCGGGCTGCTGGCGCATCGAAGCACGGGCAACGTTGACGAGCACTTGGCCGGTAAGAGCCGGATTGTTGATGCTCATGTCGAATTCCATGCGCTGGTTCTGGGTCTTTCCGCTCACGCCTTTGCGCACAAGATGCACGCCATGACCCATGTCACGCACTGCATCGACCGACTCGACAGCAAACACGTGAGTCTCGTCATGGGCAAAATATGGGTCGGCCTTTATTTCTTTGGATACCGTGTCGAGGCTGGCTCCGTCTTCTAGTTCTACGTAGACCATACGGCGGTGCAGTCCTTCGCCCTTTGGTACGGTCATGGAGAGCGCGTCCTTCACTCCCTTCTTGGAGCGTACGCACACGGAGTGGCCCATCGACATTCCGGGACCGAAGTTGGTGTAGCTCAGTCCCTTGGGGGCGAGACTCTGCATCAGGGCGCGCACTATAGAGTCGGAACCCGGATCCCATCCGGCTGCGATAACGGCCACGGTGCCGTGTTCCTTGCATGAGGGCATGAGGGCAGCGCGGTAGTCGACGATGGCTGTATGTATATCAAAGCTGTCGACTGTATTTATTCCCATGGCGAGAATGCGTGTGGCATAGTCTTGGCACGAACGTGTAGGAGTGGCAAGTATGGCTACGTCGACATCTTTGAGTTCGGCAATGTCCTTCACCACGTCGTAGGGTTTCAACTCTCTGGGCTTGTTCTCAGCACCGTTGCGACGTACAATTCCTGCAATCTCGAAATCGGGTGAAGACTCTAAGGCCTGCACTGTGTAATGTCCGATGTTGCCGTAACCGACTACGGCAGCACGTATCTTTTTCATATTTTTGTTTATGTGATTAAGTTTATTATGCAAACTTACACTTTTTTCCTGACATTATACTCTTTTATCTGTCCAAAAAAACAAGTTTCGGATATTTCTTAGTATTTTAGCAGACAAATGAGAAAAAGGAAAGGAAAGTAAGACAATGAGCATAAATGTAAAACATGACGGAAAGAAGCGTGTGGTGATTGTCGGAGGCGGTTTCGGTGGGCTGCGTCTGGCCAACGAGCTTCGCGATTCGGGATTTCAAATTATCTTGATTGACCGCAACAACTATCATCAGTTCCCGCCACTGATTTATCAGGTGGCTTCAGCCGGAATGGAGCCGGGATCCATCTCGTTCCCGTTCAGGAAGATTTTCCGTAATCGTCGTGACAGTTATTTCCGCATGGCTGAGGTTAGGGCTGTTTTCCCGGAAAAGAAGATATTGCAGACATCAATAGGTAAGATTGATTATGACTATCTGGTATTTGCCGCCGGAACGACATCCAATTTCTTCGGCAACAGCCATATTGCCGACGAAGCGATGCCGATGAAGACCGTTGCCGAGGCTATGGGGCTGCGCAACGCCCTGCTGAGCAATATGGAGCGTGCGCTTACTTGCGCCACAGCAGGGGAACGGCAGGAGCTGCTCAATGTTGTAATTGTGGGCGGCGGAGCGACTGGAGTGGAGATAGCCGGAGCTTTGTCGCAGATGAAGCGTTACGTCATGCCATACGACTATCCCGACATGGATTCTTCCCTGATGCACATCTACCTTATCGAAGCCGGCGACCGTCTGTTGGCCGGAATGTCGGGCGACTCGTCGGCTAAGGCCAAAGAGTTTCTTGAAGAAATGGGAGTGGAAATAAGATTGGGAAAGATGGTGACCGACTATCGCGACCACAAGGTCGTGATGAAGGACGGATCGGCCATTCCTACCCGTACATTTATTTGGGTTTCGGGTGTCAGGGCTAATTCTATAACAGGTATTGACGGCGACCTTCTGGGACGTGGAGGACGCATCAAGGTTGACGGACTGAACCGCATACAAGGTATGGACTGTGTATTTGCCATCGGCGACCAGTGCATAATGACCTCCGACCCGGCCTATCCAGGAGGGCATCCGCAGCTCGCCCAGGTAGCGATACAACAGGCTGTCAACCTTGCTGACAATCTGAAGAATATGGCAAGGGGCAATACCGACATGCATCCGTTTGTCTATAAGAACCTGGGATCAATGGCCACAGTAGGTCGCAATAAGGCTGTGGCCGAAATCGGAAAAGTGCATACGCAGGGATTCATGGCATGGGTGTTGTGGCTGGTGGTGCATCTGCGGTCCATCCTCGGCATACGCAACAAGCTTTTTGTTTTGCTCAACTGGATATGGAACTATGTCACATACGACGATTCCATACGTATGATTGTTTATGCGACGAAGCCTAAAGAGATACGCGAACGGCTCGAACGCGAACGCATCACCCATCTTGGTACAGACTTGATGGCAGAGATGGAGGCAGAGAAACGCGAGCGCGAAGATGGCTCTGACAAGGAAGTCCTATATTGAACCAAAATCGGTCATTAGAAATAAGCTGACAACTTTTCTAATGACCGATTTGTGTTAAAACACGACCTGTTTCAGTCCTTATTGTCGTAGGCATGGAGCGGGTAGTCGATGGTGTAGTGCAGCCCACGGCACTCCTTTCGCTCTATGGCCTGGCGTGTTATCAGATAGCCCACGTTAATCATGTTGCGTAGCTCGCAGATGTCACGGCTTGCCTTTACTCGTTTGAACAGAGTCTCTGTCTCTTCATACAGTAGGTCGAGCCTGTCCCATGCACGCTTCAGACGCAGGTCGCTGCGCACGATACCTACATAGTTGCTCATTATCTCGCCCACTTCCTTAACGCTCTGAGTGATGAGCACTTTCTCCTCGTTCGTCATAGTGCCATCGTCGTTCCATTCGGGCACTTTGTCGTTGAAGTCATATTCGTCGACATGTGCCAGCGAGTGTTTGGCTGCCTTGTCGGCGTAGACGACGGCTTCGATTAGCGAATTGGAAGCCAAGCGGTTGCCGCCATGCAGTCCTGTGCAAGAGCATTCACCGATAGCATACAGACGGTCAATGCTCGACAGCCCGTTGAGGTCGACCTTTATGCCTCCGCACATGTAATGGGCAGCAGGGCGTACCGGTATGTATTCTTTTGTGATGTCGATGCCTATTGACAGACACTTTGCGTAGATGTTCGGAAAATGGCGCTTGGTCTGTTCTGGGTCTTTGTGGGTGACATCGAGACATACGTGGTCGATACCGTGTATTTTCATCTCCTTGTCTATGGCTCGCGCTACTATGTCACGCGGTGCGAGTGAGAGCCGTTTGTCGTATTTCTCCATGAACGATTCGCCTGTAGGAAGACGCAGTATGCCTCCGTATCCACGCATGGCTTCGGTTATGAGAAAGGCGGGATGGGTCTCGCCGGGATGGTAAAGGGCTGTCGGGTGAAACTGCACGAACTCCATGTCCTTCACTGTACCCTTGGCGCGATATACCATTGCTTCGCCGTCACCGGTGGCGATGACGGGGTTGGTCGTCGTCTGGTAGACAGCTCCGCAGCCGCCTGTACACATGACGGTGACACGGCTGAGATAGGTATCAACCTTTTGTGTCTCGGAATTGAGCACGTATGCGCCGTAGCAGTTTATGTAGGGTGTGCGTCGCGTGACACGTGCGCCCAGATGGTGCTGGGTGATTATCTCTACCGCAAAATGGTTCTCTTTTATTGTAATGTCCGGATTAGACCTCACCGCAGCCATGAGACCACGTTGTATTTCGGCTCCGGTGTCATCGGCGTGATGGAGAATGCGGAATTCTGAATGGCCGCCTTCGCGGTGCAGGTCGAAGTTCCCGTCGTCTTTACGGTCGAAGTTCACTCCCCAGCTCACCAGTTCCTTTATCTGTTCGGGGGCGCATCTCACAACTTGCTCTACGGCAGCTCTGTCGCTGATATAGTCGCCTGCAATCATAGTATCCTCTATGTGCTTGTCGAAATTGTCAACTTCGAGATTAGTCACTGAAGCGACACCGCCTTGTGCGAATGCTGTGTTGGCTTCGTCGAGAGTCGTTTTACAGATGATGCATATTTTCCCTTTGTGTGCCCGTGCCACTTTCAAGGCATAGCTCATACCGGCTACACCAGCTCCGATAATGAGAAAGTCGTATTTGAAAACCATAATTATATTTGTTTCTTAATGTCATTGCAAAGTTACAGCAAAAGAGTGGAATAGAGAACAAAGTCTTTTGCTTTTTATTGCAGAACACAACATAACTTTTTATTGTTTTCATGGCATTAAGCATCCATGGATTCGACAATGCGATAATTTTACTGGCAGATTCGTTTGCAATGCCGGAATTGATGTCATGATTGATTAAGGTTAATAAAATGTATGCTTAATGACAATGAATTGCCTTTGTAATTGACTTTTAATTCAAAAAGACTACTTTTACATACATTTTCATGCGCAATAAAAGACAAGGGCATTATTACATTATAAAATGTCGGTAATGATATTGCTGAAATGACATGCAAATTCTATTTCCTTAAAGCTAGTAGGATATAGGCGCGTATGCTTTCTATAAACCATTTTTGCATCACAGTGCGAGACATGCTTCCGTGAGGAAGGCCGTCTCAGACATGTGTCCAAAGGAGCGCGCCTTTTTATTTCTTATATATTGGAAACGTCTTTTCTGTTTCCTATTTTCCTATAAACTTCTTGTTCAGATAGTTTGTGAATGCTTCACGATACAAATCGCCGAGAGGGAGATAAGTTTCTGCATCGAGAACAATGCGGCTTTTGTTCACTTCCTGTATCTTCATATTTTTTTGTATCATGTAATAGCTTTCTTTTCACTACAAGGGAAACAAAGTTTCACACCGAACGTATTCTCTCTGTCGGTAATGTCGAACTGATAGTCATCGCCATAGAGCAGTTCCAGACGCTTTTTGACATTTGCCAGTCCAAAGCCTCCCTTTGTCTCGCAGACATGATTGTTCTTGCTGTTGAGGCATCTGAAACATATATAGTCGTTATCAAAAGACAGAGAGATTGTTATGAATGACTCTGTCTGGTAGCTTACGCCATGCTTGAAGGCGTTTTCTACAAATATGATGAATAGTAGGGGAGGGATGAATTTGTTGGGGATATTGTCCGGAACATCAAGATTTATCTTTACAATATCAGCGAAACGGAGTTTCATCAGTGTCATGTAGTTGCTAAGGAATTCTACTTCCAGTTTCAGCGGAATAAGGTCCTTGCTTCCTTCGTAAAGTATGTACCTCATCATCTTTGACAGTTCAACAATCATTACCTTCGCCTTCGGCGGGTCAATGTCGACGAGTGCATGGATGTTGTTTAGTGTATTCATGAAGAAGTGGGGAGGCACCTGATATTTCAAGTATTGCAGTTGTTGCTGCAAGTTATGGCGTTCGGCTTGTTGCAGCTGTTCTATTTCGTCCCGGGATTTAAAGTATGACTTCACTCCGAGATTCATTCCCAGCATCAGAAATATTCCAAAGGTGTTTGCCACATCTTCAAACCCGAATCCTTGCGTACATCCGGGGCGCTTGTGATGCACTGCTTCCTGGTGCTCAGTGCGTCTGCATAAGTGTGTCTGAGGGCTTGGATATTTGTAATTGTCGTTGTAGAAACACTGCACCAGTCCGAAGACTGTCAGAAGGCATAGTGTGCTGAGCAGGTATGGCCATACCTGGTGACGGTAGACAAGTATCGGAACCAGAAGAAAATTGTGAATGAGAAAAGCAATCAGAAATATGGTAATGAATTGCCACACCCTTATTATCTCTTCCAAGTCGAAAATCACGTCTTGGCAGTTGGTCATGCGCACATAAAGGCTTATTGCCGGGGCCATGTACAAAACAATCCACAACACCAGATATATTATCGCTTCTTTTCTGCCCTGTCTGAAAAAAGATGATATAAAACCTTTCACTGTCCAAGCCTTTAGGTTCTTTCTGATTAAGACATCACCCTTCAATGGGAAAATGCCGATATCCGTTCTTTAGAGGTGCAAAGTTATGAGTGGCTACCGTTTGTTACAAAAACAATCAACCAACATTGCATTTTCCTCAACTAAAGAAGCACGATTCTCTAAGAGTGGGCCGGAAGACAGATGCTCACGACTTTCGTGCATATTCGGCTGGAGTCATGCCGTATGCTTTGCTGAAGCATTTGGAGAAGTAGCCCGAATTGGAGAAGCCGACCATGTACATCACTTCAGAAACAGAGAACTTGCCTTCTTTCAGAAGAAGTGCAGCACGTTGCATGCGCACATGGCGGATGAATTCTACCGGTGACTTGCCGGTCATCTGCTTTATGCGCCGGTACAGCAGCTTGCTGCCTATGCCGGAGAGTTCCTGCAGCCGCGCCACGTTGAATTCTGAGTCCGACAAATGCTTTTCTATCGTAGCCGTCACTTCGGCAAACAGACGACTGTCCGCATTCCCGGACATATTTTCATCTGATGTCACGGCTACGCCGTCGTTTTGCTTTTTAGCCACTCTGTTTCCTTCGAAAGCCACGGTCACGATAGTGCCGGAAGCTGTGTCGGACACAGCCGTGACTGTTCCGTGGCAACGGTCGGCAATTTCCTTGACATCAGGCAGCCCTAATGTCGGTTCGTCTTGCATACTTTTCACGTTGTCTGACGATGCATAGTAGCGGTTGAACAACAGCGGAAGTTTTTCCTGCGATACCGTCATTCCGGGTACGACCACATAAATGCGCACTTCCGCATCGGCTGTCATAACTCCTAATGTCACGCTCTTTGTCTTGTCGCCTGTATGGGATGAAGCATAGTTGAGCAAGGCCGTTATGACGGCGTGCAGCTGTAGTATGTCTGTAGTCACGATGGCTTTCGGCACGTCTGTATGGAATTCTGTCTTGCAGTGCCGCCCGAGTTTGGAAGAACGGAAATCATCGACAGCCCGGCGGCAAAAGTCGGGTATATCAACATCTGCCGTTTCCGAAGTTTTTGTATGGCTGTCAGCAGCATTGTTCTCAATGTCGAGAAGATTATAGACGAGATTGTTCATTTCTGCCGAATTACGTCTGATGCTGTCAATCTTGCAGTTGCGTCCGTTGTCTTTCTCTCCTGGAAGCAGTCCGCATGCGGCCTCCATAATACGGCCTATAGGTTCGCGCAGCTTTCTTGACAGGCTTTTGTAGAATTCGGCACGCGCCGCCGACTGGTCCAGCACCTGTCTGCGGGCCTTGCTTTCTTCGTCGAGCCGTTTGCGTACCATGTAGTAGTTGACAGTCCAATACATCAATCCTATGAAGGCAAGAACGTAAACCGTTTTGGCCCAAATTGTCAGATACCACGGTGGCAGGATATCTATCACTGTGGAGTAGACCTCAGTATGTGGATTGCCATAGCCGTCGACGACACATACTTCCAGCCTGTATTTTCCGTGAGGCAGTCCGTTGTACGTCAGCACAGGTTGCTTACTGCTTATATATTGCCATTCGTGGTCTATTCCGTTCAGCCGGTAGGCGTAAACAGCTTGCGGCTGTCCGGAATAAGGAAGGTCGGTCAGATATAGTGTTATATTGTTCTGGTCGTGATTAAAACGGAGTGTCCCGGACTTGCCGAAGTCCTCGTTTTCGGGATAGAAAGGCTTACCCCCTATCGCCAGTCCCGAAAGCAGAAGCCGTCCGCTATGGTTGGTGTCGGTGGCCAAACGTGGGCTGACGGTTGTCAGTCCGTCGTTTCCTCCCAGATATGCCGTATTCCGTTCTCTGTCATACCATATCGCAAACGACGGGCCGTCCGGAGTAGCGAAGCATGTGCTCTGTCCGTCGGCCGAAAACACACGGCACCATCGACCTGTCACAACCCACATACGTCCGTCCACTTCGGCCATGGCCTGGACGTGACGGTCACCACCTTTCCCGAAACGAAACTCGCGCAGCAGACTTCCGTCCGGACGGTAGCATCTTACAGTCCCGTCGCTTCCTGTCCATACTCTGCCTTCGGGGTCGGTTGCCATGTTGCTGATTCCTATGCGTTTTAGAAGATGCCTCACCTTCATTGTGCGGGTGTTGATTATGTCCGCTCCTCCTTCGTAGAATGTCACCCACACGTTGTCATGCCCGTCAATGGCGAGCATGCTTGCGTGCAGTCCTTGTAATTCGGTTCTGTAATGGCGGTCGGCCACAACCGAGCCGCTACCCGATGCTTTCAGTCTCTGTTTGTCTATGACGAACACCCCGCCCATGTACGACCCTATCCAGTAGCGTCCGCGGCCGTCGTCCACTACGCCGTAGGCCCATGCCGTAGAGTAGTGTCCGGTACGGTCGTACACGACATGGTTGACAAACTGGCGGGTCGTGCGGTTGTATATGTTCACTCCCTTGTCGGTACATACTACGATGTCGCCGTCGCTGTCGCGGATTATCTTCCTCACCCTGTTGTGTGCAAAAGGCCATTGTCTGCTGTCCGACCTGTACCATGCCGTTCCTGCTACATCTGACGACAGTGTAGCGATACCTTTGCTGCAACGAATAAGTCCGTTGGTGCCGCCTATCCACATCGTGCCCGAGGGTTCGGTGAGCAGTGAATGGATGCAGTTGCCTTCGCCGCTGCCAGTCATGTCGCAGATGGGGACATACGTGAACGGATTGTATTGGCGCAACAGTGACAGCCCGTTGTCTGTCCCTATCCACAGATTTTTCCAGCGGTCGGTAGCGAGAGTCCATATTATGTTGTTCGGAATGGTTGTCTCGCGGCGCGAGTCGTGGGCGAAATGCCGTATCGTGCCTGCTTCAGTGAGACTGTACAGCCCGTTGTCAGTTCCGGCATAAAGCACATTGCCCACCGTAGCGAGCGACTTCACCGAGTTGCCTTTCAGCCACGGTCTGCTGCTCATCTTTCCGTATGCATACACGTAGAGTGCTCCTTCAGTACCTATCCAGAATGAGTCTTCTCTTCTGTTTGGGTTTACCGGTGTTATGGCATTGACCAGCGGCTGCTGTCCCTTTCCTATCTTTATAGCTGTGGCTCTGCCTTTCTCCAGTCTGAAAAGACCGTGCAGTGTACCTACGAGCAATGATTCCATGCTTTGTCCGCAAAGCGAGTAGACATTGCGTATTGGAGTGGCCAGATGCTTTGCGACATTCGACGATACGTTGTAGACGTACAGTCCGTCAGTTCCGCCTATCGCGACCGAGTTTTCCCCGATGGCGGTCATGCTTCTTATTCCGTTTATATTATAAGAGGTGGGAGTGTCCACGTAGCTTCCTGCTCTTATGTCATATACGAGCAGTCCCTTGTCTGTGCCGAGAAGGATAATGTCGTTTATTATCAATAAGGTGTTGATTCTTGTGTTTTCTTTCGATTCGGGTTTGTATCTTTCAAATAGGCGGTAGCCGTCATAACAACACAATCCCTTGTCTGTCCCGAGCCACATAATTCCTCTCGAATCCTGTCCTAAGCCGCAAATCACGGCAGGACCCTCCGACATGAAGTTTTCAGACCGGAATTCTCCGCTTTGGGCACAAAGTGACAATGTCGAATAGAGAAACAGCAAAAGAGTGATAATTGAACTAAGCGATCTCATAAGATGACAATAAAAGGTCTGGAGCAAAGTTAACAAAAAATATTACACTGACAAAGCATTATTCTTTCTTTTTCCGTTTTCTGTCCTCTATTCCATTCCACTTTCTTGTTCCGGATAGGTATATGCTTATTGATTTTTACCGTTCTGATACGTATTTTGAAAAATAATAGAACATTATTTTGTCTTGTTTATCCTTTTTCCGTACCTTTGTGTCGGGAGACGGACATTCTGGATTGTGCAGGTTTGCAAGCCGTTGTATCATTTGAACTAAAAGCAAGACACCTAAAAATCTTAAAGTATGAGAAAATATGTGGTTCAGCTGGCTGTCATGGCTGTCGTTGTTGTGTGCATAATTGTTTTCGGCAAGGCCGATGCTATGGATATGTTTTTGTCTGATGTCATTATTATAGGATTGTTTTTTCGTTGTTTACCGGAAAATACCAACCTGTCAAGTTCACGTTGAGCGGTGACATGATGATTGCCGGTGCTGCCTTTATGATTCCCTTTTTGACAAGAACACAGCATCTGTTACAGATAGTCTTGGTCCTGCTGATACCCATAACCGATGTTTTCATGTATGTCTGGTACCGCAGAAAAGAGGCCGGTGGTGGGTCATTCTTCCGAGGTCGCAAATCTTCAGTTCTCATAGGAGTATTTTTGGTATTGGCTTTTATCATTCCTGTTTCTGTGGCGTTTGTCAATTCTTCTTTGACCTACGATGTTGCTTTGCGTACTGTCTTTTTAGTAGCGAGTGCTGTATGTTTTTTCTTCTGCGGACGGTTTAGTAATGTTTAAAAAATAACTTCCGCAATTTTTCTGTTGCAGTTTATGTTT
>CALBJK010000003.1 GCA_937892695.1 uncultured Prevotella sp. | reverse complement strand
TGCTATGGATCCAGCCCTTCAAGTACTCGCCAACCTTTTCCCATTGCGCCATTATTTTATGATATATGACCAGTGCATTCTTAATGCTTCCCCGTTATCTGATGTCTGGCCGCATATTGTGGCATTAGCTACATTTGCGGCATTACCTTTACTCGTGACTGTCAGCATACATAAAGCAATGGACAAATACGTCTACATTCCATAAACCTCATAAATGACAAAACAGGCAAAACTTATTTACAATGGAATAACCGATGTATGCCGAATATGGGTGAACGAAATAAAAACCATATTCGGTGATGAAGGCGTACTGATTTTCGTTATACTCCTACCGCTGGCTTATCCGGTACTTTATTCCTGGATTTACAACAATCAGGTTGTGCGAGAAGTGCCAGTCGCGGTTGTCGACAATTCAAATACCGCTCTCAGCCGTAAATTCATACAAATGTGTGACGCTTCGCCTGATGTTAGAGTGGCAGGCTATTGCACAAATCTGGATAATGCCAGACAAATGGTCGGAGAGCAACAAGCATACGGTGTAATTTATCTGCCACAAGATTTCGATACTCGAATAGGACGTATGCAGCAATCGACAGTCAGTGTGTATTGTAACATGGGAATAATGCTAACCTATAAAGCCATCTTCCAAACGGTATCGGCTGTTGCTGCCGAAATGAATTCGGTCATACAGATTTCACTTTCTGGAAACTACACTGACCGTGAAGACCTCATCACAACAGCACCTTTAGACATCAAGGATGTTCCGATGTTCAACAGTACTGGTGGTTATGCCGACTTCATCCTCCCTGGAGTACTGGCACTGATAATACAGCAGGTGCTGCTTCTCGGTATCGGATTGGCAAATGGAACGTCCACCGAGCGTAGACGATACATACGTCTGCGACCTATACTAGACCGTCCTCTCGGACTTCTCCGCATAGTCTTGGCCAAAACAATGGCTTACGCCCCAATTGCCGCACTGATGATAGTATATGTACTATTGGTTGTACCACGCATGTTCGGTCTTGTCCAGATACTTCATGGCGAAGACATGATACATTTCGGTCTGCCTTACGCTCTGGCGTGCATTTTTTTTGCCATGTGCATATCTTACTTCTTCCACGAACGCGAAAGTGCTATTCTGTTCATCGTTTTCACATCTGTACCCTTACTGTTCATGTCCGGAATATCATGGCCTGGAAGCAACATCCCTGAATTCTGGAAAGCTGTTTCATATTTATTCCCTTCAACCTTCGGTATACAGGGATTCATCAAGATGAACACTATGGGAGCTACCATAGACGACATAAAACCAGAAGGCTTCGCGCTATGGATTCAGACGATAGTTTATTTCCTCATAGCTTGTGTTGCCGAGTACAAACGGATAGATGCGCCCCAAAAAGTTAATCCGTAAAAGCTGACCATGCTTAGAGTCGGAATAAAGAAAAATATGTCCGCATTCTTCCAGCATTAAATCAGTAAGCCACCTACTGTGTAGAGATACTTTGGTGCGTCTTCTAAACAAAAGAATAGTAATGATTAAGATTGTTCTATCCTTGAACAAGAAATATTTTGTTTAAATTTCATACAGTCTTTGAACAATCTGACTTTTATAAGTTACAACATCTTCTATTCCTTATTATTAGATGCTGCATATTGGAACATTAGAAGAGGCATATCAGAAAGTAGAAAGGAAAATTGTTCTAAATGTCGGAATTTTTAATTCATTCCAAATTAGTTATTAGAAGACTTTAGTCGTTTCCTACGTCATTGTTGTGCAGATTTCTTTAAATATGATTTCTCGCCAAGAGCCAAAAAAACAAGCAGCATTGGCCTTTTGACTTATCAAAATCTTTATGTTTTGACGTAGGCATATCGAGCTACCAATGAAAATCTAAAAGAAAAATGTGCGGCAAGAGCGTAGAAAACGTCGGAGAGAGGACTTTTTATTATGTGCTTATGTTTCACGTTCTAAATGACCGATTGGGGTTATATTGATGATAAATAGAAGATGAATGCGTAAATTGGGCGAAAAATGAACATACGAATGATGTGAGCATTACAAAAGTTACAAATAAGGGCTGGCATGAGGCCAGCCCTTATTTGTAGGGTTTATTGTATTTTACGACTTGTCCTTTAATTTTTTCTATTTACTGTACTTGTCTATCAGTCCCTGAGCACGTTCGTCGCCTAGTTGTTTAGCCTTTCCGAGACATTTCAGTCCTTCGGCTTTTTGTTTGTCGAGGATGAGGGCGAGACCCTTGATGATGTAAGCGTCGCTTTCGTCAGGGGCAACGCGTATGCAGAGGTCTGCTGTACGGATAGCATCGTCGAGACGATTGACGCGAAGTTGCAGCGATGCCATTTCTGCTAAATAGGCAGGTTGTTGAGGATTGAGAATTGCAGCGTGGGCGATGTCGTTGAGAGCCTGTTGATACTGTTTCAGCTTTACCTCACATTTGAATTTTGTATAGTAGAAAGTGTCGTTGCCTCTTCCGGCCATTAGCGTGTCGTACAGATTGTAGTCGGCAATGGCCTTTTTATATTCTCCGGCTGCATCGTAAGCCTCGCCACGTGTCAGAACGTAAGGGGCGGCAATGTTGGTGAGAGGTTGCGGACAAGCAGCTACGGCACTGTCCAGAAGAGCTATGATTTCGTTGTTGGGAGCTTTAAGCTGAGCCTTACACTGGGCAGCTTCGAAAAAGTATTCGCCTGTGCGTTGCGGTGCCTTGGCCAGAGCAATGAACATGTCGTAGGCTTTAGCATAATCTTTCTGAGAGAAAATAATCTGGGCTTCGCGGTGCTTGTAGGCAGGAAGAGGATTTATAGAGTAAGCTTTGCGCGTTTCATCCAACGCCTTGTCGAGAGTCCAAGCCGTGTAGGTGGTGTCGGGATTATAAATAATCTTCTGGTACATGATGCGCGAATACTCGGAATGGGCTTCGGCCTTGTCTTTGGCGTTTTTTATGGACAGCTGCAGATCCTTATCGGCTCCGTCAAAGTCCCCGCGATCAACCTTCTCTGTGGCGCGAGCCGAATAGCCGTCGACCTCGGTAGGGAATTTACGTATGAAGTCTTCGACATAAAGCGAATGGCGGAGCGAATCGGCCTGTTGGCCGGATAAAACGAGCATGATGAGTGCCTGTTCTTTTTCAGAAGGAAGTTCGAGACGTATTCCTGTCTGGCGGAACAACGAGTTGTTGATGTCCATGCCGTCTACTTTCAGTCCGTTGACGAACCGGGCATCGGTGGCATGAATCTCATTAGAAGCGTCCGATTTCTGTAAAAGTCCGATAAGTTGGCCTTTCTCGTCGATAAGTGGATTACCGGCAATGCGTGATGTGTCGTCTGTTGTGACAATATAATATGTGAAACTTTTGTCAAAGTTTTCTGTACGGTCTACCTTGAATGGCATGAGTTTTGGTTTACGTCTGTCGTCGTTTACAGCCCACACTTCGTTACCTGTTGAGACTGGCGTGTCGGCAATCTTGGCCGGTTTGCTGCTTGTGGCTACCCTGAACTTGCATACGTCGTACAGCTCGTTTGCTCCGACGATGGTCTCTACGTTGTACTGTTTGCCTTTGGGGTCAGTTATCGTAGCCTTGGCAGCATTTACAAACGGCGACCATGTACTGATGGCCATTCCGTCTGGAGAAACATACACTCCTACGCCTTCATATTTCACGCTACCGTTACTGTTGTATGTCGTGAGCTTGAACGTAGAATTGGCTACTTTCTTCACGGCTGACGGTTGGGCAAAGCCGACCATGACTGTCGTGAATAGCATTGTTATTATCAGTGATATTCTGTTCATTGTTTTATCCGTGTTTCTTATATTTCTATTGATTTTTGCAGTTTGTCTTGTCTGATGATGCTCTTAACAGTGCTTCTGCATTCTCTTTGGCGGCCTGCGTAACCTCGCTGCCGCTGAGCATTTTGGCTATCTCAGTGATACGCTCGCCGTCGGACAGCTGCCGCATACGGCTGACGGTGCCTGTGGCAGTCTCACGCTTCGATACCGTGTAATGGTGTGAACCCATAGCGGCTATCTGTGGAAGATGGGTGATGCAGATAACCTGCTTGCCTCCGTCACCCATCTCCTTCATTATGTCGGCCATCTTTTCGGCCACACGTCCGCTTACGCCAGTGTCTATCTCGTCGAAGATAATGGTGGGTAGTCCTGACTTGTCACTTACCATAGCTTTGAGCGAAAGCATTACTCTGGAGATTTCACCGCCCGAAGCTACCTGGGAAATGGGCTGGAGTGGGGAAGAGGAGTTGGAGCTGAACAGGAACAACGCTTTGTCGCCTCCGTCGCTGTAGAGTTCGGGAGTTGGGGCAAGCTCCACCTTAAACCGTATCTTGGGTATCCCTAAAGGTATTAGTCGTTTGGACAGTTCGTGTTCGACAATCTTGGCCGCCTTTACTCTGGATTCTGAAAGTGACGTGGCAAGAGTCTTACACTTGGAGAGCATGTCTTCGACCTCAGCCTTTTTCTTGACAAGTTCGTCGTCGTAGTTGTCTATCTTTGACAGTTGGATGTTTATCTCTTCAAGTTTTTGCAATAGTGTATGGATGTCCTCGGTGTGGTATTTCTGTTCGAGAGAATATATCTGGTCGAGCCGTGAGGTGACGCTTTGCAGCTTGTCAGGGTCAAACTCTATGTCTTCGGCCTTGCCGCTCAGTTCCTGTGAAACGTCTTTAAGTTCGATAAGGCAGCTTTCAATCCTACTGGCTAAGGCTTTCGCTTCAGGGTAGACCGATGATATGGTCCGTAGCTGTGACTCTGTTGCATTGAGTCGGCTTATTATGCCGTTCTCGTCTTCGTCGAGATAGTTGCCGACTGTAACCAA
>CALBJK010000002.1 GCA_937892695.1 uncultured Prevotella sp. | reverse complement strand
GACGGAATGTCTTGTGCTCCGTGTCTACGAATCTGTCCTTGTCGTCAAAGAAACATATGCCGAATATCCGCCACATGTCGTTGGTGAAGTTTGGGTAGTAGAACTTCATCGACCACCGCTTTTCTGAGGGCGGAAAGCTGCCCAGCATCAGCATCCTGCAGCCTTCGGGCAGGAATGGGACGAACGGATGGCGTTCTATCGGTACTTCCATGATTCTATGCCGCCTTTTACTTTTGTTCCTTGACAAGATATACTACTACCGGCAGGTGGTCGCTGAATCCGTCGAGCCACACTCCTCCGGCTGTGGTACGTTTGGGCGAACCTTTATATTTGCCTTCGGTCTGGAACAGATATGGACGGCTGAATATCTGGTTTTTCCAGAACTTTAGCGACGAAAAGTCTTTTTTGTCCTTCTTGTCGAGCATGTTCGGCGAGAGCACAATCTGGTCGAACAGGTTCCACGAGCCACCGTACATAAGCGTTCCGCGTCCTTCTTTCGTGAGAATGTTGTACCAAGGATTGTACATGTCATCTTTTCCCACTTTGTCTATGTCGCCTTTTGCCGACAGCATGTCGGTCATGCTCTTGTTGGTGGGGTCGTCGTTCATGTCGCCCATCACCATCACCTTACACTTGGGGTCTTCTCTGAGCAGCGAGTCTTTGACTGCTTTCACCTGCTTGCCGGCGGTCTCTCGGTAGAACGATGTGGAAAAACGGCTCGGCCAGTGGCATACGATGACGGCCACATGCTCACCGGCCAGAGTCCCGCTCACGGTCAGATATCCGCGTGTGTGGAATCCGCTGTCCTTAGGTAGTTCCGGTACGTAGGGTACGAGCTTCACGTTGCGCACGGTGAAGAGCGACGGATTGTAGAGCAGTGCACAGTCTATTCCTCGGCGGTCGGGACCTTCCACGTGTACATATTTGTAGCCTCGGGCTTTGAGGGCTGGCTGCGACGTGAGGTCGTCGAGCACGCGCGAATTCTCTACTTCGCTCATTCCTATCACGGCGCAACCCACGTCTGGCAGTACGTCGGTGCCCATGTCGGCCAGGGCGCGTGACATGTTGTGGAGCTTGTGCGAATATTTCAGACCGTTCCATCTGTACGAGCCTGTGGGCAGAAACTCCTTGTCGTTCTTGCCGGCATCGTGGCAGGTGTCGAACAGGTTTTCCTGGTTGTAGAACCCTACGGCATAAACCGAGTACTTCTTCTGGGCTGAAGCTCCACACAGAACGAGCATCAGCAACGTCATGAACAAAAGATGTCGTTTCATCATTATCGTTTATTTGTTATTTTCTGAATACGGATAAAGTTTGTGCCCGAAAGCACTATTTGCAAAGTTAGCTATTTTATTTTTAAGTTGTTTTGGTTTTGTTATGAATTTTCTGTTCCATTCTTACCGTGTAGCCTTTTGTTCTTAGTGTCAGCATTTTTGGAACAATTTAGGCTTCAATATTTGTTTGTTTCACGGATTATTAGTAATTTTGCACTCTGGTAATTCGATAAAATTAGTAACAACAATATTTCTGAACAAAATGAAAAAAGGTATTCATCCCGAAAACTATCGCCCCGTCGTATTCAAGGATATGTCCAACGGCGATATGTTCCTTACAAAGTCTACATGCAAGACTACAGAGACAGTAGAATTTGAAGGCGAAACTTACCCTGTGGTAAAAGTCGAAATCTCAAGCTCTTCTCACCCGTTCTACACCGGAAAGAGCAAGCTCGTCGACTCAGCTGGTCGCGTAGACAAGTTCATGAGCCGCTACGGAAAGGTTCGCAAATAAGAATATACATCAGCCCCGTCTTGTTGCGGGTATAGAATGACATCGGAAGTGTGTCCTGACGCAGTTGCATATACGTCGGGACACACTTTCTTTTTTATAAACTTTCCAAATGATTAATATAGAAAAACTCAAACGGTTGGCCATGATGCTTGCCGCCGTGCTTGTCGTCGCAGCTTGCGGCGACGACGCAAACGAAGACAACGGCGGCGGACAGACCAACGCTAACCGTAACATCGTAACGACCGATGCGGCAGTTGCACGGCTCGAATTTCCACATCTTCGCGGAGGGAATAGTATCGTTCTCGTCCATCGAACCTCAAATACCGCATACGACCCCGACCGTGTCAACTACTCGGTAGAGTGGGACGCGGAGAAAAAGACGCAGCGATGGTCGTGCTACACCATGCACAGCGGCTATACGGGTAACTATAATACACGTAGCGAAGGCTATGCCGACGACCCTCAGCTGCCGGATGGGGCATATTGGCCTCGTTCAGACTGGAATGGGGGCGGTGTTTACGACCATGGCCACATCTGTCCTAATGCCGACCGTAAGTATGCATACGATGCCAACCGCCAAACTTATTACATGTCAAACATGCAGCCCCAGTACCACCGTTTCAACGGATACAGCAACAGCGGCAACGACCGAGGCGAAGGGTTGTGGGTGCAGATGGAAGAGAAACTCCGCACGTGGGTACCACGTGCCAAGACCGATACTCTCTATGTCTGTAAAGGCGGAACCATTGATAGCGCGTCTGACATAATAGGGAAAATGAAGGGAAAGTTCATTATACCACGTTATTTCTTCATGGCCGTGCTTCTGAAAAACAGCCATGGCTACCGAGCTGTGGCCTTTTGGGCAGAACAGAAGAATCAATGGTCTACCAATGCCAATCTGGCCGACTATGCAATAAGCATCGACGAGCTGGAGCGCAAGACCGGCATCGACTTCTTCTGCAATCTGCCAGACAACATAGAGAACAGCGTCGAGAGCAAGGTTGCCCTCAACGTGTGGGGACTGTAGATTGTTGTCGTTATGTCAGGTCATTTGCGTTTTCTGAACACCATTTTCACCTCTTCCTTGCCACTGCTGCGGCGTTGTACGCGCGTCGGGTCGCTCTTGCGTGTCATGTCTGGAGCGGCGACTGTGGTGCGCGAGCAGTCGAACACGAGCTGTTCGTCGTTGTTAGTTCCTTCCATCACACCGCTGAAGGTCTTGTTGTCGAGATAGAATCCGGCAAACTCCTCGTTGGCATTGGCATCGAGCAGGAACGTCATGTTGCTGTTGTCATACTTTATGTTGATGTTGCCTGTGCGTGGGTCTATGTACCACGAGAATGTCAGCTCCTGGCTCTCGTCGCCCACCCAGTCGGTCTCCACGCCGCGTCCGTTGAGCGAGGTGGCATCGTACTGGTCAAACTCGTAGAACACGTTCATGTCAGCGTAGGTACGGTTGCCGTTGTCGTCGGTGTAGTAGTTGCGGAGCGTTCCCTGCCAGTGGCCTCTGAGCAGCTGGGCCATATAGTTGAGGTCGGATGTTCCGTGGTCGAATGGCTTTTCGTACCAGTCGTAGTCGTCATACCAATCACCGTAATAGTCGTTGTAGTCCCAAGGGTCGTCATAGTTGCAGCTTGTGAAAGCCAGCGGCATGGCCAGTACTGCCAGTGTGGCCGCCATCGTTCTGAAGTTCATCATATCTGTTCCTCCTGTCGTTTTGTTTTGTTTGTTGCGCAATAAGTTTGATTCGTCGTCTTGTTATTGCCTGTAATCTTTTACGCTGCAAATTTATTCTTTTTATTGTTTACGGCAAAGGCCAAAACCATATTTCCGTGTAGGGTATTCCCTAATAATTATACACTGCTGCCCCATAAAATACCAGTCTATATCTTAAACGGATTGCCACCACTTGTAGGGAAGCACGGTCCGTGCGTCCGTTACCCACATAACTGGTTCTTACCTTTTTCATTCGTTTTGATTTTAATGAATGTCCGCATTATGCCAATGTCAAATAGGAATGCCACCCACCAGTAGAGACGCCACTTTGGTGCGTCTCACAAACGGAATGCCATCC
>CALBJK010000001.1 GCA_937892695.1 uncultured Prevotella sp. | reverse complement strand
CAGCTTACTTGTCAGCCTCGGGAGCCTTGTCTATCAAGTCCATAAACTGGTCGAGCTTAGGAGTAATGATAATCTGAGTACGGCGGTTGCGCTGCTTGCCAACCTCGGTCGAGTTGCTAACGACAGGGTTGTATTCACCACGGCCACCTGCGGTCAGACGTTTTGGGTTGACACCGAAGTTGTTTTGCAGATACTGTACTACACTCGACGCACGCAGGCAAGACAAATCCCAGTTGTTGCGAATGTTCTTCATCTGTGGGCTTGACGCATTGACAGGAACGTTGTCGGTGTTACCCTCTATCAGGACATCGTAGTCCTTGTAATCCATTATAATTTTGGCAATCTTGCTAAGTGTTTCAGCTGCCCGGTCGTTAATCTCGTAGCTTCCACTCTTATAGAGCATGTTGTCGGCCAATGAAATATAGACTACTCCCTTGAGCACCTGAACATCAACCTCTTTAAGTTCCTCACGGCTGAGCGAACGGGTCAGGTTATTCTGAAGTACAAGATTGAGAGAGTCGGATTTGGTTTTCACCTCTACGAGATGACGGATATACTGGTTCGACTCGTTGATTTGGTCTACCAGTTTGGAAATATTCACATTGTTTGAGCTTGTATTTGTCAAACTCTTGTCGAGGGACTGCTGTAAAGCAGCGTAGTCCTTCTTCTGCTGGGCGAGCTGATCTTCGAGAGAGGAAACACGAGCATTTGCTGCGGCGAGCTGCTCTTTGGCATTCTGGTAGTTGCCGGTGAGTTCTTTATTCTCAAGCTGGCAGTTCTCCAAATCTTTCTTGCTGGCACAACCCGAGAACAGGAATACGCCAGCAATGGCAGCGATTACTAATAAATTCTTCCTTTTCATATTCGTATATTTTAGATCGTTTATTCTTTATAGTATGGAACAATAATTGTGCCATCCGCTGACACGACGAAACAATAACAATTCCGTCACTTGTTTTTCGACTACAAAGTTATCAATATGACTGTCAAAAAGAGAAAATGTCAAGTGGCTTTAATGTAAATTAACCAAGAAAACCTCGGATTAACTTTGATTGTGACAAATGAAAGACTACTCGTTTGACAATGTCATAAATGTAAGTCGCAAACATGCAGTGATTTAATCAAACCGTTTGTTTGTAGGTAAATAAGTATAAGGAAAGCTACTTACGATAGTAAAACTAGCAAAAGAGGATGAATCGAAAATGATTCATCCTCTTTTGACATGTAACTCTAATCAATTATTTTATTCCAAGGACTTGCTTTGCCTTTGCATTGTTCGGGTCTATTTCAAGAATCTTCTTCCAATAAACATCCGAATTGGCTTTTTCGTTCTTCTGCAAGAAGTAGTAGCCGAGGTAACTATAAGCCTCGACCAGACGGTCGTTGTCTTGCGCCCCCTTGGTAGTTTTTGCTTTGATAATTTCAACGAGCTTCTCATAGAAAGGTTTGGCAGTTCCCTTCTTAGTGTCGGGATCGAGAGCGAAACCTATGTGTGCACGCTGCAGTGTAGCAAAGTCGGCTACGCTGGGAATTTTCTCTGCCATTGTAGCGTAGATGCCATCGGCTTTCATGTAAAGCTGCTCCTTTTCGGCAGCAGTCTTTGTTGAGTCATCGGCAGCATACATGTAGATACGGGCAAGGTCGTTGAGGTCGTTGGCTGTCTGAGCCTTCTGTCCTTTAAGATATGTCTCGTAAGCTGCAATGGCATTAGTGTAGTCACCTTTTTCCTTGTAGGCTTCGGCTATCTTCTTCTGCGCGTCTATGCGGTCCGCCTCATTGTCCTTGTTCATCTCGATGGACTTCTGGAACTGTTTGACGGCTTCATCGTAATTCTTCTTGCCTAAATTTGCATAACCGCTGTAGAGATAGTCGCTCTCCGTAATCTTCGCATCCTCCGACTTGTTGAATAAAGCGTCGGCCGAAACCAAGGCCTCATCATATCGTTGGAGGTTTGTGAGGTTATAGAAAGAAAGACGGTTAAGTCCCGGATTTTTCGGAAATTTGCCAAGGGCAAATGTCACGACATCCAGACTCTTCTGGAATTCGCCTTTGAGGAAGTAGGCAAGAGCGTAACTTACAAGCTGATATTCTTCCATCTGAGTCTTGTCTACCTTATTATAGTATTCCAAAGCTTTATCAAGATTTCCAGCTTTGTCGTAGATTTCGGCTGAGATAATATCTACAGGATAATCAGGACGCTGCTTGCGGAGCTCTTCAAGCGTGCTCACTGCATCTTCGGGATTAACCTTGCTGTTTACCATTGCGTAACGACGATAACCAATAGGGTTTTTCGGATCAAGACGCATGGCTTGAGTGTACCAAGCAGAAGCCTGACCGCCGTCATCTTTGCCTGCAGCTATGTCGCCAAGAAGAACGTAAGCGTCACCGTTGTTTTTGTCACGCTTAATAGCCATTTGGGCATATTTTTCGGCATTGTCATAATCTTTTGCTTCGAGATAAGCCTGACCGACACCTACCATCACTTTCGGATCCTTCTTGTATGGCTTGAACAAATCCTTGAGCTGGTCTTCTTTCTTGTCGGCAGGAGCGTCCGACTTAATAACCTTGGCCATTGATTTTATTGCAGCCGTTGTTGCATCATCCTGAGCCAGAGCTGGAACTGCGATGCCAAGCATCAATGCTCCTACTAAAAGATACTTTGCTTTCATATTTCTTCTATTTTACTTGTTTTCTCTAAATAAAGACGTTTAAGACATTATAATGTTACATGAAGTTTACAGACATTAGAATTCTTTGTTCAAATGTCACATTCATTCACTAACGTTTACATCACGCACCGTTATATTGCCTTGCACTGGCAGCAATCCCGACTTTAATATAATCATCTGGCCTTTTGGCGAAGCTATGAATTGGGCAAACCCCCAAGGCAGACCGTTATAAGGGTCGTTCAGAAGTGCATAAATGGTTCTTACAAGAGGGTAATTACCGTTGTAAAGATAATATTGATATGGCTTCCAGCTATTGGCCGGAGTAGCCTTGTCGAGTCGGCTTACCGACATCACGCGGATATTCTTGTTGAAAGTGAGGTTGGTGCTGTCGCGCTTGTCATTGAGCCAATTGCTTCCTATGATGCCAATCGCACCAGGATTCTTCTCTACATAGCTAACAACATCAGCCGTTTTGTTTGTTGCGACAACGTTTGGATTGGTAATCGGCTTACCTCCCAATATGCTGTCTTCGGCAAAGTGGACAGTACTTGATTTCTTGTTATCGAAAACGACAGTTATGTCTCCACGGCGCGAACCGGGATAAATGTCGCTCCATTCCTTTGCCTGTAAGAATGCTTGCTATATCCTTGACGGAAATGCAAGTGTCGCTGTTCTGCTTGTTCACTATAAGAGCCAAGCCGTCGTATGCGAGTTTAATTGAACGTGGCATGAAATTGCGGTCTTTGAGGTTCTTCAGCTCGGAAGCCTTAAAGTCACGGGCTGTTATGACAAGACAGATTTTGTCTTTGAGAAGCATGTTGAT